>SKUL01000130.1 GCA_007129985.1 Flavobacteriales bacterium | reverse complement strand
TGGCGGTCGCGCTCGGTTTTAAGGGCGGCTTGCTCTACGTATTTTTGAACCTCCCCGCGGAATTCATCAGTGGTGATTTTCGCCACCAGCTCGTGTTCGGGTGCCAGCACCATAAACGAGGCTCCGAAAATGGTGTCGGGGCGCGTGGTAAACACCACCAGTTTGTCGGGGTGCCCGTCCAGTTCAAACCAAATGGAGGCTCCTTCCGAGCGACCAATCCAGTTGCGCTGCATTTCCTTGATGTGCTCGCTCCAGTCAATGCTTTCCAGTCCGTCCAGCAGGCGTTGGGCGTAAGCCGTGATGCGCATGCTCCACTGCCGCATTTTTTTCTGCACCACAGGGTGGCCACCTCGCTCCGAGAGGCCGTCTTTTACCTCGTCGTTGGCGAGTACGGTTCCCAGCGCCGGACACCAGTTTACCATGGTATCGGCCAGGTAGGTGAGCCGGTAGTGCATCAGCAGCAACTCGCGCTGTTTCTGGCTCATGCTTTTCCAGTCGGTAGCGGTAAACTCACCGCGAAAATGCTCTCCGAAAAGCGGAAACTCCTCGCGCGGCAGCGACTTCCACCAGTCGGCATCCAGATGGGCCTGTACGTTGTAGCTGCCGTTTTGCTCAAACTTTTCAATCAGGCTATCAATGTGCTCGGCGCGGTTGCTTTCCTTGTTGTACCACGCGTTGTAAAGTTGCTTGAAAATCCACTGCGTCCAGCGGTAATACTGCGGGTCGGAAGTGCGCACTTCACGGCTCCAGTCGTAGTTAAAACCCAGTTTACCGAGTTGCTCTTTGTAGCGCGCAATGTTGTTTTCGGTGGTAATAGCAGGGTGCTGCCCCGTTTGGATGGCGTATTGCTCGGCGGGCAGCCCGAAGGAGTCAAACCCCATGGGGTGCAGCACGTTGTAGCCCTTGTGACGCATATAGCGCGCGTGGATGTCGGAGGCGATGTACCCCAGCGGATGTCCTACGTGCAAACCCGCGCCCGAGGGGTAGGGAAACATGTCGAGAACATAACACTTCGGTCGGCTGGGATCCTCGGTTACACGATAGGTTTCCTGCTCTTTCCAGCGCTGTTGCCATTTGCGCTCAATGTCCTGATGGCGGTATTCTTTCATGGTTCAAAATGCGGGCCCGTGGGGCATGGGTTTAAGGGGTGGCGAAGTTAGTAATTTTGCTCCCTGACTTCTTTTTTTGTGCCCACGCACAATCATTTGTTACTTTAGCGCCGTTCGTCAGAGCATGAAAGACAAGTACGCCAAAAAGAGAGCCCGCAGTTCGGCAGCCAGCACCATTATTGGAATTTCGCTGGTGCTTTTTATGATTGGAGCCGCGGCATTGTTGCTGCTCAACGCCCGCAAACTGGCGGTGTACGTGAAGGAGAACATCCAGGTACAGGTTTTTCTGAGTGATGATGCGCGTGAGGTGGACATCATCCAGCTCAAAAAAACCATCGATACGCAGGGCTACCCACGCGAAACGCGATACGTAAGCAAAGAGGAAGCCGCCAATACCCTCAAGGAAGAATTGGGAGAGGACTTTATCGAGTTTCTCGGTTTCAACCCGCTGCTTCCGAGCATTGATATCCGCCTTCGGGCCGATTATGCCCATCCTGATTCTATCTTGTGGATTGCTGAAGACCTGCAGAAAAACACCCTGGTACACGAGGTGGCCTACAGCCCCGATTTGATTCAGCAGGTGTATGAAAACGTCAACAAAATAACGCTTATTTTACTGGTTTTCGGTGTACTGCTGTTGCTGGTGGCGGTAGCGCTGATTAACAACACCATCCGTCTTTCCATGTACGCGCGGCGCTTTACCATTCGCAGCATGCAATTGGTGGGAGCCACGTCGTGGTTTATTCGTCGGCCTTTTATCTTTCAGGGCGTGCTCAACGGATTTTACGCAGCCGTAATTGCTGCCGGAATGCTGGCCGGACTCATTTACATCGCGCAGCAGGAAATGCCCGATTTCTTTGAACTTCAAGACCTCGAGACCTTCCTTTACGTGCTGGGCATTGTGATGGCAGCGGGGATATTGATTTCGCTCGTTTCAACTTTTTTGGCGGTAGGAAGGTACCTGCGCCTCAAGCTGGATGATTTGTATTGATTATTTTTGACGCATGACCGAAGAACCCAAAGACCAATTTGCCTTTACCCGAATCAATTACCTGATTCTGGCCGCCGGGCTTGTGCTGATTGTTGTCGGATTTTTGCTGATGATTGGCGGCGGAAGCGACGACCCCAACGTGTTTAACTACGAAGTGTTCAGTCCGCGTCGCATTACCGTTGCGCCCATCGTTGCATTGTTGGGTTACGCAGTGGTGTTTTACGCCATCATGAAAAAGGGCGACTAGGTCGGCCACAACACGCCTCTACCCATGAGCATTATTGAAGCCATCATCCTGGGAATCATCCAGGGCCTCACCGAATTTTTACCTGTAAGCAGTAGTGGCCACCTCGAAATTGGCAAGGCCATTTTGGGTGATGAAAGCCTTCCTGCCGAGAGTCTTATGTTTACCGTGGTGGTACACGCTGCCACCGCGCTCAGCACCATTGTGGTGTACCGCAAGGACGTAGCCGAATTGCTGCGCGGAATTTTTCAGTTTCGCATCAACGAAGAAACCCTCTTTGCGTGGAAAGTGGTGATATCCATGGTTCCGGCGGCGTTTATCGGGGTGTTTTTTAACGATGAGATTGAGGCGCTTTTCGACGGCCAATTGCTGTTGGTAGGAGCGATGCTCGCTGTAACGGGCTTGTTGCTTTTTCTCGCTGATAAGGCCCGCAATACTGATAAACCGGTTAGTCCGCTCAACGCGGCAATTATCGGAATTGCGCAAGCCATCGCCATTCTTCCGGGGATATCGCGATCGGGAGCAACCATCGCAACCTCGGTGATGTTGGGAATTGACCGTGCCAAAGCTGCACGTTTTTCATTCCTGATGGTGGTGCCGTTGATTCTCGGTAAAATGGCCAAGGACATTATGGACGGCGGATTGTCGCTCGAATCCTCGCAAACGCCGCAGCTCGTGGCCGGTTTTATCACCGCGTTTATCGCCGGGGTTTTTGCCTGCCGGGTGATGATTGCGCTGGTGAAAAAGAGCAAGCTAATTTACTTTTCAGTGTATTGCTTTGCCGTGAGTCTCGCCGTTATTCTTTACACGCTTTTCGTTTGATAGAGCCGGTTACAGCGCCCGAACAGCTCGACCCACCCTCGGGCCAGCTTCTGTTGGTGGACAAGCCCCTGGAGTGGACATCTTTCGATGTGGTGAACAAAGTGCGCAACGCTATTCGCAGGGCTTACGGACTCAAAAAGATCAAGGTGGGTCACGCCGGCACGCTCGATCCGTTGGCCACGGGCTTGCTGTTGATTTGTACAGGCCCTTACACGCGCAGATTGCAGGAACTCACCGGACTGGAAAAAACCTACACCGGCACCTTTCTGCTGGGCCGAACCACCCCTTCGTACGACCTTGAAACGCCGTTTGAAACAGACCTTCCAACAAGTCATATCACCGAAGATGCCGTAAAAGGCGCCTTTGCCGCGCTGAGCGGACCACAAATGCAGGTGCCCCCGCTTTTTTCGGCCAAAAAGGTAGATGGTAAGAAGGCCTACATAGCCGCCCGCAAGGGTCAGGAAATGGAAATTCCACCGGCGGCCATCGAGATTTATTCCTTTGAACTGACTGCATTCAGGCTGCCCGAAGTAGATTTTGAGGTGCGTTGCTCCAAGGGAACCTATATCCGTTCGCTGGCGCGCGATGTGGGCGAACACCTCGGTACGGGTGCATGTCTCACCTCATTACGTCGCACCCAAACAGGAGGTTATGATGTGAAAGATGCCTTTGGCCTCGATGCTTTGTGCGCACATCTCGACGCCAAAAAAGCCACTTTGTAAAATAGCGGTTGATACCGTATCTTCGCAGCCCCAAAATTCAGGACAAAAAACGCCTACATGAAGCTCTCCCAGTTTAAGTTCAAACTCCCTTCCGAACTCATTGCTCAATACCCAGCCGAAAACCGCGAAGACGCACGATTGATGGTGCTGCATCGCGACACCGGCGAAATCGAGCACAAGGTTTTCAGTGATATTGTGAACTACTTTTCGGATGGTGACGCCCTGGTTATGAACAACACGCGGGTGTTTCCTGCGCGCCTCTTTGGCAACAAAGAAAAGACCAACGCAAAAATTGAGGTGTTCCTGTTGCGCGAACTCAACCGCGAAAGCCTCCTTTGGGATGTGCTCGTGGACCCCGCCCGAAAAATCCGCATCGGTAACAAACTCTACTTTGGTGAGAACGATGAACTGGTAGCCGAGGTGATTGACAATACTACCTCGCGTGGCCGTACGCTGCGTTTCCTGTTTGAAGGACCTTACGAGGAATTCCGCAAAACCATGCGCGAGCTGGGTGAAACTCCCATTCCAAAGTATCTTGGTCGTCCGGCCGAGCCTTTGGACGAAGAGCGTTTTCAAACAGTTTATGCCAAAAACGAAGGAGCGGTTTCTGTTCCTACGGCCGGTTTGCACTTCAGCAAAAGCATCATGAAGCGCCTCGAACTGAAAGGCGTGAACTTCGCCGAAGTGACCCTTCACGTGGGTCTCGGAACCTTCCGCCAGGTGGAAGTGGAAGACCTCACCAAGCACAAAACCGATTCAGAGCAGGCCTTTATCACCCAGGAGGCCGCTGATATTGTGAACCGCTCCATTGACGCCAAAAAGCGTGTATGTGCCGTGGGAACCACCGCCATGCGCACCATTGAGTCGTCGGTTTCTACCGATGGTCACCTCAAGCCTTTTGAAGGATGGACCAACCGGTTTATTTTCCCTCCCTACGAATTCAGTATTCCCAACGCCATGATTTCCAACCTGCACGCGCCGGAGTCAACACTGTTGATGACCGTGGCAGCTTTTGGAGGTTATGACAAGGTGATGGAGGCGTACAAAGTAGCCATCAAGGAAAAGTATCGCTTTATGGCCTACGGCGACGCGATGCTTATCATCTAATGGCT
>SKUL01000274.1 GCA_007129985.1 Flavobacteriales bacterium | reverse complement strand
TCGTACAAAGGTTTTTCGGGTCATTTTGCTTATCCCAACCTTTTTCTGCATCTTTGAGCAAACCAAGGCTTTGGGCCACTTAACCCGTAAAATGACGGGGGTTGTGGGACAAGCTGACGTTTTGAGTTACTGGAAAAAATTCGCCGATGAAGTCTCGGCTCAACCCTCCTTGCGCGACGCAATTGCAGGTACTATTTTGAGCTCCAAAAACCTAGCACACCTTAAAAACAATATTCAACCGGTATTTCCGCTGAGCCATGTATGCTGAAAATCAGATTCAAATAAGCCAAACCAAGCAATGAAAGCACCTTTCTTCATTTGCCTTTCGCTTGTCGCAGTTGCATTGGGACTTGGTCATGATACCCTTGGTCAACAATCAGATACCACCAAAAACAGTGTCATTGGCGCATTTGTGATAATGCCCATTGAATTTCCGGACATAGATAGCAAGGGAATCAATGACCAACTCGCTGGTGCCGGTTTGCCATCGGCAAGTCATTCCACTGCGAACGTCGGAATTGGACTTCAGCTCTACACAAACAGGTTTATTACCCGATTTTCGTTCAATAAAAACACTAGACGCTCAGGCAGCACAGGGTATCGCACGGAGGTGGAGTACCGTTCCACTTCGTTCAATGTGGGTTACTCCCTGACCAAGAGTAAATGGCTCTCTGTCTTTCCTTTTGTTGGATTCAAGGGCAGCGCTTTGAGCTATCTGCACAGAGAGCAAGCGCCGGATCCAATACCAATGGAGGATTACTTGCAGACCCAACTCAGGCATTTGAATGTGACAAATTCGCGAGCACACCTCGATTTGGGGCTTGGTATTTCGTATCAGTGGTTTTATCTGATAGATTTCAGATTTGGCTACCTGCTCCCGCTCGAAAAGGTGCGATGGAAGGTTGATAACGCTCAAACCCTGCTGGCTGACACCCCTGCCATTAGCTACAATTTCTATTTCTCATTGGCAATAGGTTTGGGGAACATAGTAAACGATGCTGATTTAAGACGGCGTTTTGTTGAACCATGAAATATATGCTGAGCGTCATTGTCAATAAGTTGGTTGGTGCTACTGCAGTAACTTTTTGATAGAGTATCGTCAAGTCACGCTGTTCATATATTGCACTTGTTCACGTCACGTGAACACCGTATATTTGTGAACAAGAAATCATAGGATGAAACAAGAAATTGCACAAATCGCCCTTAAAAACCTGGCCCTTCACGGAGGCATTCATGCTACTTGGCACAATAAAGGAAACCTTGATGGTGTGTTGAAAATCAAAGTAAATGGCCAAAAATATGCCTTTGTTGTTGAGGTAAAGCGAGAAGTAAGGGGTCATCAGCTTATGGAGCTGGAAAATCATTTCCGTCAAAATGAAAACTTTCTGCTCCTCGCCCATCGGATTTTTCCGAAAATCAAAGCAGAGCTTCGCGAAAAAGAGATTCCGTACCTCGAGGCCAATGGAAATATCTATCTCAAAAAAGAAGGCTTGTTTTTGTTTATCGACACCCAAAAACCCTTGGCTACTGCAAAAAACAAAGGAAACAGGGCTTTTACCAAAACAGGCCTCAAGGTGCTGTTCTATCTGCTTCAGCACAAAGAAGCCATCAACATGACACAAAGAGATCTTGCCCAAAAGACCAATGTCGGTTTAGGAAACATTCCGCAGGTAATTGAGGGATTGAAAGAAACCGGTTACATCCTTCCGCTCAACAATAAAGACTATGTATGGGAAAACAGGAAGGAGCTGCTCAATCGGTGGGTAGCAGAATACGCCACCATGCTGCGCCCAAAATTGGTGAAGGGGCGCTACAGGCTCAATGGAAACTGGACGGAACTGGAGTTTGTGAATGGCAAAACGGCATGGGGTGGTGAACCCGCAGCGGACTTGCTTACCAATCACCTGCGCCCGGAGAAGTTTATACTTTACACCCATGAACAACGAATGGACTTGATTAAGAACTACAAGCTGCAGCCCGACAACAACGGTGAAATTGAAGTGCTGGACATGTTCTGGAAGAACAACAACGAAAAAACGGCACCACCACTTCTGGTATATGCTGATTTGACATTGGAGGGCGGCAAAAGAAACAAAGAAACAGCGCAAAAGATATATGACGAACACATCCGGCCTAACCTATAAGGATCTCGCCATACCATACTTTAAGGAAACGTTTGATTGCATAGACGAAGTCATGCAGACCTTGCAAATCCCTTATTACCTCATTGGTGTAAGTGCCATAGCGCTTGAATTGCTCAAAAACGGAATCAAGCCGGGCAGAGGAACCAAGGATATTGATTTTGCTGTGATGATTTCAAGTATCGAAGAGTATGAGAAAATCCGTACTGCTTTAAAAACAAAGGGGTTTAACAAGGTTGCTGCGCCTTGGACGTTTTATTCTGATAAGTATAACGTTGCCATTGACTTACTTCCCTTTGGAGAAATAGAAGAAAACTTCACTGTTAATTTCAATGAGCGATACACTGATTTGCACGTTTTGGGTTTCCGCGAAGTGTTGGAGGAAGCCGTACAAGTTCATATTGAGGAGAAGATCGCCAATATTCCGCCTTTGCCGGGAATGGTGATTTTAAAACTGATTGCCTGGAGTGATCGTCCGGAAGAGCGTCAAAACGATCTTGCAGATATACTGAGAATCATTCAACATTATTACGATTTGAAGTGGGAAGAAATCGTAGAGGAACACCATGATACTCTGGAAAGAGAACCGTTCGACAGAATGCTGATTGCCGCGGAAGTGCTGGGCAGAAATTCCAGATTGTACATTCAGAAATCCGAAGCTATATCAAACAGGGTGTCGACAATTTTTGAAAACCATCTGGAAGATGCATCCAAATCAGCCATTGCAAAAGAATGGGCGAGAAAATTAGATGTCAATATTGAATATGCATCTGCCTTGCTGGGCGCATTTCAAAAAGGCATTACACATGAGGCATGAGCCAGAAACAGCGCGTTGGTCAAGTTAACAGCGATAGCGCTGTGATTTAAATTTTTCGCCAAGGTTCCATCCGGTTATTTTGACTGAAGGTTTTGAGCACTCAATGTAGTCCCAATCACCCACCCCCAACCTATCCTTTTCGTACATTTGGCCTCCGCTCAAAGCGGCGCGGTTAGGCCGGTATGCAATTTGAACTCACCAAAGCGTTTATTGAGGAGGTCAGAGAACACCTCGACAACGGCAACAAAAGTGCCGTAGCAGGGCTTATTGCCGACCTGCACCCCGCCGATGTGGCCGAAATCATGCAGCAGTTCCGCGATGAACACGCGCGCGATTTCTTTGAACTGCTGGCGCAGGAAAAACGCGCCGATGTGTTTCTGGAGCTCGACGAAGACTGGCGTGAGGCCGTATTGAGCAGCCTTAGCTCAGAGGAAATAGCCCGCCAGATTATTGACGAGATTGACTCCGACGACGCTGCCGACCTTATCTCCGAACTGCCCGAAAAACAGCAGCAGGAGGTAATGAGCCTGCTCGAAGACGACGAGCAGGCCGACGATATCCGCCAACTGATGCGCTACCCCGAAGATTCTGCCGGGGGTATCATGGCCAAAGAGCTGGTGATGGTGCGCGAAGACTGGACCATCGCACAGGGTATTCGCGAAATGCGCAAACAGGCCGAAGAGGTCAACGAAGTGTACACCATCTACGTGGTAAACGAGCAGGAGAAACTTATCGGAACCCTCTCGCTCAAGCAGATGGTTTTTAATCCAAGCTCTGTACGGGCTACCTTTAAGGATGTGGCCACCAAGGAGGCTCCCATCTTTATCCGCGCCCAGGAAAGCGCCGAGGAAGCCGCCAAAGTCATGGAAAAATATGACCTCGTGGCACTGCCCGTGGTGGACGAAGCCGGCAGGTTGCTGGGCCGCATTACCATTGACGACGTGGTGGACATCATGAAAGAAGAGGCCGAGCGCGATTACCAGATGGCGTCTGGACTGTCGGACAAGGTAGATGTGAGCGACACCGTGTGGGAAGTAACCCGCGCCCGCTTGCCCTGGCTGGTAATCGGCCTGATGGGCGGATTGCTCGTGGCCAACGTCATCAGCGTGTACGAGGCCGAGATTGCCAAAATCACCCAGTTGGCCCTGTTTATGCCACTCATTGCAGCCATGGGCGGAAACGTCGGCGTTCAATCGTCGGCCATTGTGGTGCAGGGCCTCGCCAACAGCTCTATTGATATGCAGAAGCTGCTGCCCCGACTGGCCAAAGAATTTATCGTAGCCATGGTAAGCGGCCTGATTTGCGCCAGCATCGTGCTTGGCTACAACATTGTATTTGAAGACTCAACCCTGCTCGGATTTACTGTGGGCCTCGCCCTTTTTTCGGTGATTATTTTCGCGGCCCTGTTCGGAACCTTTGTGCCGCTCATGCTCAATCGTTTTAAAATTGACCCTGCCGTGGCCACTGGTCCGTTTATCACCACAAGCAACGACATTATCGGTTTGGCGATTTACTTTATGATAGCCCGCCAATTCTTTAACCTCGGATGAACGTTCTCTTTCTCGATACCGTGCATCCGGAGTTGGAGCGAATGCTCTCCGGTGCGGGATTTCGCTGCACGCACAACACAAGCGGTTCGGCGGAGGAAATCATGCGGCAGCTTGCGGGTGTGCACGGGCTGGTGATTCGAAGTCGCATTCCCATCAACAAAGAGCTTCTGAACAGCGCCCCCGACCTGAAATTCATTGCCCGCGCTGGAGCCGGTCTTGAGAACATTGACGTGGACCACGCGCGCGGCAGAGATGTCGTAGTCTTCAACGTGCCCGAAGCCAATCGCGACGCCGTGGGCGAGCATGCCATCGGCATGTTGCTGATGCTGTTGAACCACCTCAAACGCGCCGATATGGAGGTGCGGCAGGGAGTGTGGCGACGCGCCGAAAACCGCGGAACCGAACTGGGGAGACTCACCGTAGGCATCATCGGCTGCGGACAAATGGGCAGCGCTTTTGCCGAAAAACTGCAAGGCTTCGGCTGCGGAATCATCG
>SKUL01000318.1 GCA_007129985.1 Flavobacteriales bacterium | reverse complement strand
GGCAAACATACTGTCTGTTTTACAGCGTTCTGAAAGCACTGTTCGCAACCAATACTTTAAGGCTGTTCGCGACAATATCAACGTGTTTTTTGACGGACTTGAGGCCTTGCGAAAACAAGAAAACAATGATACCGGAGAACAGGATTCTGTCTTTAAGTTGAATGAGCGATTGTTTCTGAATCCACAGCTTTTGGTGCAAAGACTTGAGGGCGGAAGTGATGATGCCACGTCCATGCTTCCTGAAACCTGCACATTGCTCAACACGGGCAAAGAATGGTCGGGCGCCATGTTCACAAGGCGTTTGCCGCAAAAGGATATTACGATAGCGCGAATCGCTGACTACTTGATTGATAACACCTTTGTTGAACCATACCGGAAAGAAATTCAGGAGATTACTTCTAAATTGAATCGTATCAATGGCAAGGTAGTGAATACGGCCAACCTGATTTCATACAGTTTCGACAGCGAACTCAAAGCCGAAGGAGAGGATTGGAAATCCGTGCTCGAGCAGTCCGAAAAAACGGCGCAAGAAGCCCGCGAAGAACTCGACAAGGTTGAGAAGTCTTTCGGCTCTATGTTGTTGGATATGCGCCTTCAGTTGCTGGGCTGTTTGCAGACAGAAGCTGTTCTCGAGCGTGCCGCCCAGCTTACCATTCAGAGCGACAAAGAAAAGTCCTCGCCGCTGCTTTATCAGTGGTTGGGTAAACGCTTCTCCCGGGTGCGTGCCCTGAAGGAGGAGTTCTTGCAATTCATCTCCCAAAGGCAATACGAAGCAGTGGTTGCCCGCTACGAGCGCAAATACCAGGAGTTGGACAATGACACGGCGCGGATGCTCGATTTTCTCGACACGCTCAAGCTTCCGTCGCACATTGACACAGAACTCCCTTATTACTACAAGCAGCTTTTTGGGGGCAGGCATCTCAACACAGGAAGCAGCATCAATATCCGAAACCGCGAAATGGTGCTTGCCCGCTCTGCTGTTCAGCGCATGAAGTCCGGCTCCGGGGGCGCGCTGATTGTTACAGGCGATAGCCTCTCGGGAAAAACATTTCTGATTGAGCATATTGCCGGCAACCTGATTAAAGGGAAAATTGTGCGGATAGAGCCACCCCAGGGAGGGAGTCACCACGCTTCCGATATGTTCGCTCAAATAGGAAAAGCCCTCGGCAACCCGCGTGGTACCCTTCGCACTATTCTTACATCGGTACAGGAAGGCACGGTTTTCATTTTTAACGACATTGAGCAGTGGTGGCTGCGTGGAGAGGGCGGAGGAGAGGCGCTTCAGGCACTGGAGAAACTAATTGTACGTTTCGGGCACAGACATTTCTTTTTGCTTTCGGCAGGCAATGAAGGTTTCAGGATGATTTCCTCGCAAACAACGCTCGGTGAGCATCTTGTTGGTACAATTGTGATTAAGCCGGCATCTTTTGAAGAAACCCGCGATGCCATCTGGAAGCGCCACGAAACAGGCGGACTATTGCTCGAAAACGAACAGAAACAGGCTGAGGGCTTGAAATCCAGAAAGATGGAGAACCTCGTCAAAAAGCTCTACCGTCGCTCAGATGGCAACGTCGGACTGGCATTGAGATTCTGGGTGCGAAGCATCAATCAGGTGAGCAAAGGCGCCATTTGGGTATCTGACCCCGGCAGCATTACCATGCCCGACATCCGAAATGCCAATTGGAAAGCAGTTCTGTATAACCTCTACCTGCATCGCTCACTCAGCCTGGAACGTTTAACCTTGTTGTTTCACCTTGAGGGAGAAACGTGGTTGAGGCATCAGCTCAGCACCATGAAACGGGCTTCATTGGTAGTGGAAGTTGGAAAGGATGTATTTGAAATCAACCGCAGCCTGCGTCCGTATCTGGAGCAGTACCTCCGTGAAATTAAACTGATACCCTAAGGCCATGGAAACAGCTTACGACATGATTGACAACAACCCCATTCGCAAGATGATTTTTCTTGTGGTGGTGGGCGTGCTGTTGTACTTGTTTTTTCGGGTGCTCGACCGCTATGTGCTGGTTTTGGTGAAGGACCGGAAATACGTTCAAATGATTGAGCGCTGGGATTTTCGCGTGCGATTTGCGGCATGGGCTGGCTATTCCTCCTGGGCACTTTTCCATCTGATAAAAGTGAATTTTCTGCTCACGATTGTGGTGCTGGCGGTGGTCTTTATCGCCGGATTCAAAAGCTGGATGCAGGCGTTTAGCGGGTTGATGATTCGATTGGAACGAAGGTTTCGTTTGGGTGACAGTATCCGCACCAGCCACGGAAACGGACAGGTAGCCGCTTTTTACATGCAGTCGCTGGGAGTATTGAATGAGTCAGGTGAGTTACTTAGCATCCCCTACACCGAGGTAGCCTTTCAGCCCTATGCCCGCCAAACCGACCGCGCCCTGAATATGCCCGACCGCTTTGAAATTTCGTGGCCCTACGCAGAACCTGAAAACGCATTGGGACAATTGCGCCAATGGGCAGAACAATGTCCGTGGACGGCCTCCGTGCAGCCTGTACAGGTAAGCCAAACAGAATCCGGCAGCTACCAGCTATCGGTTTTTCCCGTTGACCGCTTAGCCTTGCGCAATATCGAGAAGTATGTGAAATCCAAAATGGAGCACCATGAAAACAACTAAGCCTGTGCGTACTGCGATGCTATCAATTTCCCGTATTGTTTTCGCGTTGACAGTCATCTGTTTTAGTTCACCTTCCGTTTTTGGTCAATGCGAACCGGAAGATTGCCTGAGCGAATTGCCCGATTACGGCGGTGTTTGTCAGGATGAGACCATTCCGGGCATAGTCAACGAGCCTTATTTTGATGATATCTCTTTTCATGTAACCACAGGTTGTATTCCCGGAAGTGTTCTCGACCCCGCTTTTGCATCTGCCTCCGGCATTGTTCTGGAAATGTACGACCCTGAATTTACGGGCTTACCTATTGGATTGTCCGGAGGTTTCAATGAAAATAGCTATGCACCACCTTCCAACGGTTGTGGTTTTTTGGAGGGAACACCTCTTGAGGCGGGTCTTTTTCTTTTTAGCGTATCGTTTCAGGCAGATGTGCAGGCATGGCTTTTTAGCACCTCTTGCAGTGGTTTTTTGCCACCAACGACTCTCAATGGCGAAGAAATCAGTATTGATGTGATTCTCCGCATACTGCCCGACGCGTCTTTTTCAGGTCTTGATACGATAGCTTATTGCACCACCGATTCTGCACGAACCCTGATTCCCACCGGTACTGCCGGAGGCGACTTTAGCGGTCCGGGTGTATCGGGAGATGTGTTTGACCCTGCAGAGGCGGGGCCGGGATTACACCCCATCATGTACAGCGTTACCGCCATGGAGGGAACAGCCGTTGAGCCCGAAACCGACAGTCTTATCGTATGGGTCGAAGTATTTGAACCCATGTGGTATTTTGAGGATGCCGACGGCGACGGATTTGGAAATCCTGATGTTTCGGTTTGGGAGTGTTTCCCACCCGAAGGTTTTGTGGACAACGACCTCGACTGCGACGATACCAATCCCGATATCTACCCCGGTGCACCCGATGGCCCGGACGGCACCATCAACGATTGCGACATACTCGCCAGTTCAGTCTCTCAGCAATTGCAAAAAGTAAAACTCTTTCCCAATCCCACCACAGACCGCATTACCCTGTCTGGCGGCGCTTTTCTGGGCGACGTGCAAATCAGCGTCTTTGATGTGTCGGGCAGGATGATGCACACAGAAACCGTCATTTCGGCCGGTCCGTTACAGCACGATATGCAGCTGGCACATTTGGGCAAGGGTTGGTACATCCTCCGCATTGAACACAACGGCGAGGTAGCGAGAAGAAGGGTGGTGGTGAGGTAGGGTTGTTATCAGAGGTACGGTTTCACTGCCATTCTGGCCATTTAGGGGGCTTGGTGGATCGTGCGCAAGTGTGGGAGACAATTTACTCCCCCATCATTTTCTGTTGTATCTTTGGTCAAAACTAGTGGAATGCAGCCTATCCTTGTTTCTCATAAGAATGAGTTGAGCGCACTGTGCAGACGATATGCTGTTAAGTCGCTATACCTGTTTGGTTCGGCAGTAGGAGACGACTTCAACGATCAAAGTGATTTTGATTTCCTGGTTTCTTTCCAGGACGCTCTTGATCCAGTGGTGTATGCCGATAACTATTTCGCATTGAAAAAAGAACTAGAGCGGCTGCTGGGTAGAAGAGTTGATTTGATTACGGAACGCTCCTTGTCCAACCCTTATTTTATCGCGGACCTCGAACAAACCAGACAGTTGCTGTATGCAGCGTGAAGCACTGAACGCCCACTCGGGCGCGTTTGCAACGCGACCGCCTTATGCACCACTAATCAGTGTGAGTGTGAGTTTTGAGTCGTAATAATACTGCGTTCCACCCCTGTATTTCCAATCGGCTCTGTGGACTGTTTATGAAATTCACCCCACCCCCGCATTCTCCTTTATCCCGTCCAGAATGCTGATAACCTTGTGGGCGTCGGCTTCGTCAAATACGCCAAGCAGGCCCTGGTCGTTGAGGTTGGTAAAGGGCTCCTGAAACAACATGCGGGCTTCAATCACCCCGTTCTGCTCCAAAAAGGAAATGATGTTGTTGATGAAGGTCAATCTCACAAAATACACTTATTTCACCCAAAACCGTAACTTTCAGCCTCTATTCTAACACCGATATGAAGAAACTACCCTTACTCGTGTTGATGGCTTTTATGTTACAGCAAAGCACTGTGATTGCGCAGGAGTTTGGACCGGGATTCAACAAAGAAGAATACCTCGAGATGATGCGCATCTCTGTTCAGACCACATTGGTTGATGAGTACATCGCTCAGTACCAGCCACCGGTCAGTTTTTTCAGGGCATACCAAAGTCCGGTGATGGGGCTTGAAAACTACTACGACTTGTGGCTCAATGAAGACCGTACAGCGGCGGTGTTCAGCATTCGTGGTACCACAACGCAGCAGGAAAGCTGGCTCGAAAACATTTTCGCAGCCATGATTCCGG
>SKUL01000278.1 GCA_007129985.1 Flavobacteriales bacterium | reverse complement strand
TGCGTTTTCGGGCGTTCATCTCAAGCGAATCTATCAATTCCCTGCACAGTTCCACAAGGTCGGTTTTGGCCAGTTTCAGCTCCATTCTTCCCGCTTCAAAACGGCTGATGGTGTCGAGGTCATTGATAATTAAAATCATCCTCTCCACACTTTTGGAAGCGCGTTCTAGAAATTTCTGGTTGATTTCGGGGTCGTCCAACGCGCCTTCCAGCAGGGTAAGAATGTAACCCTGAATATTGAAAATGGGCGTTTTAAGCTCGTGTGCGAGGTTGCCGATAAACTCCTTTCTGAAATCGTCGCGTTGCCGCAATTCGCGCACTTCGCTGATTTTGCCGGCTGCCCAATCCTGCACCTCGCGGTTGATTTTTCCGAGCATGTCTTCGGTCATTTCAACCTGCGCAACCTGGGTTGATTTGGGGCTTTTTAGTGCGTGAATGGTCTTGTAAATCACCTTGATTTTTTGGTGAATAAACGACTCTATCGCAAAGTAAAATACACCGAAAGCTGCGAGTCCGGCCGTTGCGCTGCCTGCCCAGATTGCCCACCAAGACACAGGCGATACAAAAATGTGCACTCCTAAAAGAATCGTGAAAACCACGGCTGCCAGTGCGGCTGCCGCACCCCCTGCTACCTGTATGGGGGTAATGGACTTCAAGGGCTAGGCATCAATCTTGTAGCCCACGCCCTTTACGGTTTTGATGAACTGGTCTCCTACTTTTTCGCGAAGCTTGCGAATATGAACGTCAATGGTTCGGTCACCTACCACCACGTCGTTGCCCCAAATCTGGCTCAGGATAATTTCGCGGGTAAAGACCCTTCCGGGTTTCGACATCAGGAGTGAAAGCAATTCAAATTCCTTTTTGGGCATGGGAATTTCCTCGCCCGAACGGGTCACACGGTACTTTTCGTGGTCAATCACCACATCGCCGTGCTGGTTGGAAGCGGGCGCTTCTTCCTGTCCTCCCTTACGCCGCATGAGGGCCTGCACCCTGCTTACCAAAACTCTTGGCTTTACCGGCTTGGAGATGTAATCATCCGCACCCGCCTCAAATCCGGCAATCTGCGAATAATCTTCACCGCGGGCAGTCAGGAAAGCGATGAGCGTGTGATCAAGATCACTGTTCATGCGGAGTTCACGACATGTTTCGATACCGTCCATTTCGGGCATCATCACGTCGAGAATAATCAAATCAGGGCTAAAATCTGCGGCAACAGCTACGGCTTTTTTACCGTCGCCAGCTGTTCGCACCTGATAGCCTTCTTTTCGCAAGTTATAGCTGAGCATATCCTGAATATCTGTATCGTCGTCAACGATCAGAATCTTTCCTTTTGTCTGGTTTTGCATATCGTCCGATATCGAATTCTCATGCAAATGTACCTCCATGCTTCAGCGGGTTACGTTAATGCGAAGTTAACGATATTTTAACTTCAGCGCGGGTATTCGGGATAATCAAAAATAGGCCTGCTGTTTGGACGTTCTGATTAACGCAAGACATCCACATCCGTTTAGTTGATTATCTTTGCGAAACTTCCTTGTGAAGGAGGATTAATCAACATCAGTGCGACATGATTAAACCAGTTTTGATTGCGATAACTTTGATTTGGGGCTGGAGTTGGGAACCAGCACCGAGTCCTACGAATTCCAATTACGTGAACGACACTTCACTTCAAGTTCCTTGTCCGGAAGCTGAGCGCGGACTGGAAACCATGATTGCCCTGATTGACAAATGGAAGAAAAATCCTGAATTTGAAGGACTGCGCGAATTACTGCAAATGGAGCTCCAGGAGCTGAAAAAAAATTGCCCGGAATCTGAGGAGCGCAATGCTCCTATTCACCGTTTTATCGCACCGCTTGATGGAATGTTGAAAGAAATGGGAGACCCTGCCTCTATGGAGTCCATGAACAAGGTGCAGCTCCACCTGCTGGGCTACTACGAGGAATTTTTCGAATAGTGAAATACACAACGGGGACAACCCCAAACAATCACATGGCTCGGAAAAGACCTATGGCTGTTCGGGAAAAATGTTGTATCTTGTTGGCTCGGGTAGCGAACGTCGCCGCCTGCAAAATTTAAGCACCAAAATCCACACATGGGAAGATCACACGAGTCCTGGAACAAACGGGAGAAAGAAAAAAAGAAGCAGAAAAAGAAAGAAGATAAGTTGAAGCGCAAAGAGGCCCGCAAGGAGGAAAACTCCGGTAGGACGGACTTCGACGATATGATTGCCTACGTGGATGAGTTCGGGAATATTGTTGACACCCCGCCCGAAGAACAGAATCGTGAAGAAATTAACGCCGAAGACATTGTAATCGGTATTCCACCCAAAGAAGAAGAGGACCCTGTAAAAGAGGGTACTGTGAAGTTTTTTGACGAATCGAAAGGCTATGGCTTTATTGCTGTTAAAGGCACCAGTGAGAGCTTGTTTACCCACGTAAAATCGCACCTGGACGAAATACGCGAGGGAAATCGTGTAAGTTTTGAAATAGCCCCCGGCGAAAAAGGCCCCGTTGCCATCAATGTAAAGGTGCTCAAATAGGGCTTCTACCAGCAAACACCCAATCCAAAACCGTGTTGCTGGCCTCCGATAGACCATGTTGCGCCTTTGTGCGCCCCAAGCCCCACAGGGCCGGAGTTGTACGTGGCTACGGCGCGTCTGATTTTGTTCGTACCTCTTACCGTAAACACTATAGAAGGAATAGCTATTGCTGACATACCATAGACATACCACGGGGCCTCCTCCTCATTGAGTGCTACCACAAGCAACCACCCAAGTCCAAAACCACCGACGTAGGAGCTGAACTCACCTATGGTCCGTTCCAAACGTCCAGCCTTAAACAACTGAAAAGCACTCTGATTTTCTTGGAACACTGGTCGGATTTGACGGCCGGATTTTAAGCGCCCATTGTGTAAATAGTACAACCCAAAAAACGTTGACCGTAACTCAATGCGATCAGACCCTTGATGCTTTTCCGCTATCTGAGCATTCAGTGAGCTGGACCATCCACAAACAAACAAAAACAACAGCCCGCTTGCTGCCAGCCACTTTACACATTGGTTTTTCATGATTGATTGGTTTTATATCAGACTGGAACAAATATATCGAAACACCTCAATAACACGAAGACTGACAAATATCAGATTTAACAAGTCTAAAGTTGGGTACCTTCGCTCCCATGAAAGCAGTAGTTATTGGTTCCGGAGTGGCCGGCATGGCGAGCAGCATAAGGCTTGCACTGAAAGGATGGGAAGTACACGTTTTTGAAGCCAGTTCGTACCCCGGGGGTAAACTCCACGAATTCTGGATGGACGGCTACCGCTTCGACGCCGGCCCTTCGGTAAGCACCATGACCTGGCTGGTGGATGAACTCTATGAACTGGCGGGAAAAAATCCGCGTGACCATTTCAACTACAAGCGAAAAGAACTTATTTGCCGGTACTTCTATCCCGATGGCACCCATATTACAGGTTACGCCGATCGCGACAAGTTTTGCAACGAAGTGGAAGAAAAGACAGGTGTATCCGGCGATGTGATTCGGAAATACCTGGACCACAGCAAAAAAAACCACGAACTGGCAGGTAAAATCTTCCTGCAGGAGTCCATCCATCAGGCAGGAACCTTTATGACCCGCGATGCCCTCAAAGCCATAGCACGATTTCCGCAACTCGACATTACTAACACGCTGAACAAGGTAAACACCAAACGGCTGAAGCACCCGAAGTTGGTACAACTCTTTAATCGCTATGCTACGTTCAATGGATCATCGCCTTACGTGGCACCCGGCATCCTCAACACCATTGCACACCTTGAGTATAACCTCGGCACATACTTTATTGAAGGAGGCTTTTATGGAATGACCAAGGCCCTTTACGAATTGGCCATCGAGTGCGGAGTAACTTTTCACTTCGATGAGAAAGTAGAGCGCATCAGGGTTGAGCGTAAAAAAGCCACGGGAATTGAAACAAGCAAAGGCAACTACGACGCTGATATTGTGGTGAGCAACATGGACGTTGTGCCCACCTACCGTAAACTGCTGGCCGGAGAAAAAGCCCCCGAAAAAGTATTGCGCCAGGAGCGCTCAACCAGTATGATGGTGTTTTACTGGGGCGTAAAAGATGTCTTTCCGGAGTTGGATTTACACAACGCATTTTTCTCTGCCGACTACAAACACGAGTTTGACTGCCTATTCAACACCAAAACCATCACCGACGATCCCACGATCTACATCAACAATACGGTAAAAGACCAGCCATCGGACGCGCCCCCCGGATGCGAAAACTGGTTTGTGATGATTAATGTACCGGCCAATTACGGTCAGGATTGGGACGCGCTTATTGATCGTACCCGCGAGAATGTGCTGCGGAAACTCAGCAACATACTCGGCAGGGATATCAAACCGCTTATTGCCTGTGAGCGCATACTGGAGCCTCGCGTGGTGGAAGCGCAAACCTCATCCTACATGGGCTCAATTTACGGGGCAAGCAGCAACAACATGTTTGCGGCATTTCTGCGACACGCCAATTTCAGCAACAAAATCAAAGGCTTGTATTTCGCCGGAGGTAGCGTTCATCCCGGTGGTGGAACTCCGCTTTGCCTGCTCTCTGCTAAAATTGCTACGGAGCGCATAGGCAAAGACTTCGCAACGACATCTGCCCGATAGGAAAGATTAGGAATTGCGGTCTAGATTGGTCTTCAGCTCAAGCAAAAAGCCGCGCACCTTGTTGAGGCGCTCAACCACCTCTTTTTCGCGCTCGGCGGCCTGTCGGTCAGATTTCATTTTCTGTCGCGCGCCTTCAAGTGTAAAACCGCGCTCTTTCACCAGGTGGTAAATCAGTTCGAGCTCGGCAATATCAGCAGTGGTGAAAAGTCTGTTGCCCTTCTTGTTCTTGGTTGGCTGCAAACCAAACTCCTTCTCCCAGAACCTGATAAGCGAGGCATTCACCCCCATCCTGTCGGCCACTTCGCCAATAGAATAATAGAGCTTGGTATCTGAAAACTCAGGGATAGACATGAATTAGTCGAAAGACTGGTTGG
>SKUL01000185.1 GCA_007129985.1 Flavobacteriales bacterium | reverse complement strand
TCAATCTACCACACCCATCCAATCCGGAAATCCACAAATTCGGCAATTTGGCGGTGGGCCTTGAGGCTCACACCCCACAAAGCGCCTTTGGGATGAACGTAGGCAATGCTCCAGCGGTGATACAGCGGGTCGTTGTAGCGAAACTGATCCAACACATACACCCCGATTTGTTGCGAAAACACAAACTTTCCGAAAACAAAGTCGTGGCCCACAAGCAAACCGGCACGGTGCGCCGAGGCAGAAGATTGTTCCAGCGAGATTCTGCGCTGCAACAACTGGCTGTAGTGCCATTCCACCCCGCCCGAAAGCGTATGCAGATGCCCAAGTTTACGTGCCGTACTGAGCATCATTCCATAGGTCCAGAATGACTCGCGATTTTCTTCCTCAAATTCCCGGGTGGTATATGCCCCAAAAATACTGATGGTACGCATCCATTTGCTCTCGTCGGGCTCCGGCTGGATGCGCGGCCTTACCATCGGCTCGTGATAGACCGGCGTAAAGGCATACCCCACCGCAATGTTGGGCCAGTTAATGCCCTTGTTGGGCTCCTTGATACCGCCGTTTGAAATGTGGTTGTAGCCCAATCGGGCCGTGAGCATGCTGTGCTCCGAAATCCTCGCATTGAGTCCGAACTGCAACTGCAAAAAGGCATTCACCGGCAAACTGTAACTCTGATTGTCGGGATTGCGGGTGGGGTGCCACGGATTGGTGGAATACGACAACCCCGCCGCTGCCCGCAAAACCGGACTCACCTGCGAAAACGCCCAAAACCGATGTTCCAGAAAATACGCCGCGTGCACTCCCGCGCCCAGCACGACATTGTCGTAGTTGGTATAGCCCAAAACAAAACCGGAACTCGGGTAACAATGACATAATTTCCAGGCATCAGCGCTGATGTTGCGCCTGCCGTACTCAACCTCAAACCCAAAGGGCACCGAGCCGGCGGTATTTTCCACATCTGCGGTATGGGCAAAGATGGTTCCCGCGTTGAGCGTCAGTCCGATTTTGCGGTAAAACCGAACCTCTGTGGTATCGGGTTGTGCCATGGCCCCGCTAACACCCACCAGCAAAAACAACATCACCAAAGCTCGCTGCATGCCCGAAAATTACGCATTCAAGCCAAAGTGCATTTCCCCCTCCAACAGCTACCGTTGCTCGCTTTAACAAACCTTTTCATGAAAACGCACGTATTCAGGGCAACATGGCACAAGGTTTTCATGTTATTAAATCAAACCTGCAAAGTGATGAAATCGATAATTGAAAAACTCCAGCAATTTGAGCGTTGGTTCAATCTGAAGTTCGGTTGGTTTTTTACCAACGGGATGAAAACGATTGAAAACCAACAGGAAATCAACTGATTTTCACGCAGACATTCTTGGGTTCTGTAAAGAATCGCATGGCCTCGAACCCTCCCTCGCGGCCCACTCCGCTCTGCTTCATTCCGCCGAAAGGCGTGCGCAAATCGCGCAACAGCCAGCAGTTGATCCACACAATGCCGCTCTCCAATTGATGCGCCACCCTATGCGCACGGGTTAAATCCTGCGTCCAAAGCGTTGCAGACAGTCCGTAAGGCGTGGCATTGGCCCATGCAACCGCTTCTTCCTCCGTATCAAAAGGCAGCAAGGTTACCACCGGGCCGAAAATCTCTTCCATATTGGTTCTGCAGTGTTGGGGCAAGCCCTCGATAACGGTGGGCGCCATGTAATAGCCTCCGGCGAGTTCTCCTTCAAGGTGCACGCGGTGACCTCCGGCCAGCACA
This sequence comes from Flavobacteriales bacterium, assembly GCA_007129985.1. GTDB lineage: Bacteria > Bacteroidota > Bacteroidia > Flavobacteriales_D > SKUL01 > SKUL01. The sequence continues at coordinate 3,284 of SKUL01000185.1, read as the reverse complement.
GTACCGCCTTCCTCTTTGGCGAGTTCTACGTAGCTCAGCACCTTTTCCAAATGACTTTCAGACACAAGCGCGCCCATTCGGGTATCGGGGTCAGCGGGATTGCCCACCTTCATGCGTTTGGTTTTCTCCACAAAGGCATCGCGAAACTTCTCGTAAATAGGGCGCTCAATAAGGATTCGTGAGCCGCACAGGCAAATTTGCCCCTGGTTAGCGAACGAGGACCTCATGGTAGTGCTCAACATGGCTTCGAAATCGCAATCGGCAAAAATGATGTTGGGGTTCTTTCCGCCAAGCTCCAGCGAAAGCTTTTTAAACATGGGTGCTGCCTTAGCCGCGATAGCCGCACCCGTGGCCGTTCCACCTGTGAATGAAATGGCCTTGATTTCGGGGTGCTCCGTAATGGCCGCACCCACCTTGGGGCCCAATCCGTGCACAATGTTCAGCACACCGGCGGGTAATCCGGCCTCCATGCACAACTTACTGAGCAGGTAGGCCGTGTAGGGGGTCACTTCCGAAGGCTTGGCCACCACACAATTTCCGGTAGCCAAAGCGGGTGCTATTTTCCAGGTGAAGAGATACAGCGGCAGGTTCCATGGTGAAATGCACCCTACTACCCCGATGGGATGGCGCAAGGTGTAGTTGACGGCCGTGCCCTCCATATAGTGCGCGTCGGAGCTGAAATGAACCACGCCCGTAGCGAAGAAATCAATGTTGCTCGATGCCCGCGGAATATCAACGGTACGCGCCAGACTCACGGGTTTGCCATTGTCTCGCGATTCTGCCGCAGCCAACTCATCCAGGTTTTGCTCTATCAGTCCTGCCAGTCGGCGTAAAATCCTTGAGCGCTCTCCCACAGGCAAGGCCGACCAATGCGGAAAGGCCTTTTGAGCGGCTTCGGTGGCCAGCTGCACGTCGCGCTCGTCCGAATCGGGAATGTGCGCATACACCTTGCCCGTTGCCGGTTCAATGTTGTCAATAAAAGTGCCGCCCACAGGGGCTTGCAGTTTTCCGTTGATGTAGTTGAGGAGTTGTTCCATGGCGCGTTTATGAGGCCTTAAAGGTACGGATTGACCCCAAAAAGTAAAGGGAGCATGTTGCTCCCCTTACTCTCTTTGATGCGATAAAGATAACTAAACCAAAATCTAACTGTTGAGATGGTCGATTTAAGCTCGATACAAAAGTATCTCACCTTCCTCTACGGCCCTGTTAAAGCGCGGTTAACACATGTTAAATTAGGTTAAGTCAGGCAGTTTCGCCCGTCTTCAGTCTAACTTTGCGATAGTGAAAAAGCAGTTCATCAAAGGTCTTATTGGACTTATCAGCATCGCGCTGATTGGCTTAATCAGCATTCAGTTTTACTGGGTGCGCAACTCCATTGACCTGCGAAACGCTCAATTCTCTTTCAGTGTGCGGGCTGCACTGGCCCACATCAGCGAGCAACTGGAGCTACTCGACACCCGCTCACGTATGGGCGAACGCAAGCAAAGCAAAGACTGGTGGCTGGTGCCCGAAACTTCGGAGGAGCAAAGCCCCGCCCAGAGAATTGATACCGTGTGGCTGGGTCAAAACAACGACCCATCGAGTGTGGAAATCATCAGCGAGCAGTTTTCCGGCCGGATGGAAGAAAAACCCACCACCTCGGGGGCGGGAAACTGGAAGGGCACAGGCACCGGAGCCGACGCCAAAGCCCTCTATGCGCCATCGCCGAGCTTGCTGCCTCCCTTGCAGATTATTGAGGACTTACTATCGGGCTTTCTGCCGCTTGGCAAGCAAACCCCTGTACAGGAACGCATTGACAAACACCAGCTCGACTCGCTCTTGCTCGCGGAATTCGCAGAGCGGGGCATTCAAACCTCCTACGAGTTTGCCGTGTTCAACACCTTTGAGCAGGCTGTGGTATCTTCCACCAACGATGACCAGATGCTCCGCTCCATCTTTGAGCAGGGTTATCGCGTACGGCTTTTTCCGAGCGACCTTTTTCGCGAAGCCAATTACCTCAAGGTTTACTTTCCGCGGCAGCGAGGCTACCTCATTGAAACCATGTGGGAAATGCTGGCCATTGCCGCCATCTTTACGCTGATTATCATCATCGCCTTTGCCTACACCATCCGCACCATCGTGTGGCAGAAAAAGCTTTCGGAAATCAAGAACGACTTTATCAACAACATGACACACGAGCTCAAAACGCCCATTGCCACCATCTCGCTGGCCTGTGAGGCGCTGGGCGACCCCGATTTGAGCAGCAGTCCCGAAAGGACGAACAATTTTGTGCGCATGATTCGCGATGAAAACAGCCGCTTGGGTGTGCTGGTTGAAAACGTATTGCGAAGCGCGGTGCTCGACAAAGGCGAGGTAAAACTGCGCACGGCTTCCATCAACATGCAGGACGTGATTCGCGAGGTGATTCAGAACATGGAAATTCAGGTGCGGCAGCGCGGCGGAGAACTCAACACCGTGTTTCAAGACACCAACCCCATTGTAGAGGGCGACCGCATTCACCTCACAAACGTGGTGTACAACCTTATTGACAACGCCTTGAAATACAGCCCTGAAACTCCACTTATAGAAATTCACACAAACAATAAAGGCAAATGTTTGGTGGTGAGCGTAAAAGACAACGGAATAGGTGTTCCGCGCGAGCACCAAAAGAAAATTTTCGACAAATTGTACCGCGTTCCAACGGGCAACATTCACAATGTAAAAGGTTTTGGGCTGGGATTGAGCTACGTAAAGAACGTGATGGACAAACACCGCGGAAAAATTACCGTGCAATCAGAAATCAATAAAGGCAGTACTTTTAGCATCTACATACCCCACCGATATGAGCCAGAAAAATAAAATACGCGTGTTGCTGGCCGAGGATGACCCAAACCTCGGCTCACTATTGAGTGAATACCTTGAGGCCAAAGGCTTTGAAGTAACACTTTGCAAAGACGGAGACCAAGGTTTGAAAGCCTTTTCGCAGCAAATCTTTGATTTTATCATCCTAGATGTGATGATGCCGCTCAAAGACGGTTTTACGCTTGCCCGTGAAATCCGGAACGTGAATAAAGATATTCCCATTCTTTTTCTCACCGCCAAATCCATGAAGGAAGATACCCTGAAAGGCTTTGAGATTGGTGCGGACGATTACATGACCAAGCCCTTCAGCATGGAGGAGTTACTGGTGCGTATCCACGCCATTCTTCGCCGTACAGGCAATCACAAGGAAGAGGAAGAAACGCAGGAATACCAAATTGGCCGCTATCATTTTAACTACCTCAACCAGCGGCTGTCTATTGAGG
>SKUL01000374.1 GCA_007129985.1 Flavobacteriales bacterium | reverse complement strand
TCCGGTGCTGGATGCCGTTCGTCATGCGGAGCGCATTTTGCTGGAGGAGGTAAACTCAGCCAACGACAATCCCATCATTGATGTGGCCAGTGAGAACGTTTTTCACGGCGGAAATTTCCACGGTGATTACGCTGCCTTTGAGATGGATAAACTCAAAATCGGCATCACCAAACTCACCATGCTCGCCGAACGGCAGCTCAACTATCTGGTGAATCACAAACTCAACGAAAAGCTGCCTCCATTCCTGAATCTGGGAGAACTTGGCTTTAACTTCGGCCTGCAGGGCATGCAGTTTACCGCTGTATCAACCACGGCTGAGAATCAAACCCTCAGCAACCCCATGTACATTCACAGCATCCCGAACAATAATGACAACCAGGATGTAGTAAGCATGGGTGCCAATGCAGCACTGCTCGCTCAAAGGGTCATTACCAACGCCCAGCGGGTATTGGCTATTGAGGCACTTGCTGTATGTCAGGCAGTTGATTGTCTGAGATGTGAAGATAAACTGTCCGGTGCCGGTCGTGAACTTTACAAGCTGGTAAGGGCGCAAATTCCGGCGTTTATAGAAGATAGCCCGGGCACGGATTGGATCAACGCCATGGTTGAAATCATGAATCACCACAACCCCATTGAACTCGAAAAATGAGCAACAAATACGCATTGATAACCGGAGGCTCACGCGGTATTGGTCGGGCGGTAGCGCTGCAACTGGCCGGTATGGGCTACGACATCCTGATTAATTACCGGAGTGCGACCGATGCTGCCGAAGAAACCCGTGCGCAAGTGGAGGCATTGGGGAAACAGGCTTCCTTGATTCAGTTCGACGTGCGAAATGCATCCAGCGTGAGCGATGCAATCAAAAAATGGCTCGCAGACCACGAAGGTGCGAAAATCGAGGTGCTTGTAAACAACGCCGGTATTCGCAAAGACGGATTGATGGTTTGGATGAGTGATGACGACTGGCGCGAAGTGTTGGACACCAGCCTGGACGGCACTTTTTTCGTTACGCGCGCCCTTCTGGAACACATGTTGCGCAATAAGTACGGACGAATCATTAACGTTGCCTCGCTATCAGGTTTGAAAGGAATGCCCGGACAAGTGAATTATTCAGCGGCCAAAGCAGCCATGATTGGCGCCACCAAAGCGCTGGCACAAGAAGTTGCGCGCAAAAATGTTACGGTGAATGCCGTGGCTCCCGGATTTATCCGGACAGACATGACCGCAGATATAGACGAGAACGAACACAAGGGCATCATCCCCATGAAACGCTTCGGAACACCTGAAGAAGTGGCAGCGGTGGTAGGATTTCTTGCCTCACCTGTTGCGTCGTATGTGACCGGTGAAGTAATTTCGGTAAACGGAGGATTGTATTCATGAGCCAACGAAGGGTAGTTGTAACTGGAATCGGGATTTACTCCTGTTTGGGTCTTAACCTCGATGAGGTTACGGCCTCTCTGCGCGCGGGAAAGTCGGGCATTATTCTCGACCCGGTACGCAAGGAATTTGGCTACCGCTCAGGTCTCACGGGTATGGTTCCTGCTCCTGATTTAAAGGGTTTGATTGGTCGGCGGCAGCGTATTCAGCTCTCTGAAGAAGCGGAATTTGCCGTGATGTCAACCCGCGAAGCTCTCGCTAACTCCGGTCTCGATGAAGGTTACTTCGACGAGCACGAGGTGGGAATTCTCTTCGGAAACGACAGCTCCGCCAAAGCGGTAATCGAATCGAACGACGTGGTGCGCGAGCGGAAAGATACTACCATGGTAGGCTCGGGTTCTATATTCCAAAGCATGAACTCCACGGTTACCATGAACCTAAGCACCATCTATCGGTTGCGGGGCATCAACATGACCATCAGCGCGGCCTGCGCCAGTGGTTCGCACTCCATTGGTATGGCCTATTTTCTGATTCGCAGCGGACTGCAGGATATGGTAGTGTGTGGCGGAGCGCAGGAGGTACATCACTATTCCATGAGCAGCTTCGATGGAATCGGGGCGTTTTCCATTCGTGAGCACGAACCCACCAAAGCATCCCGGCCCTTTGACCGCGACCGCGACGGGCTGATTCCTTCGGGAGGAGCGGCCACTTTGATTGTGGAAAGTCTGGAATCTGCCCTGCGAAGAGGTGCTCCCATTCTCGCGGAGATTGTGGGCTACGGCTTTTCATCCAACGGCGAGCATATTTCTCAGCCCAGTGTGGATGGTCCGCGACGAAGCCTTGAGATGGCGCTTCGCGATGCCGGAATGAAAGCCTCAGAAATTGATTACCTGAACGCTCACGCAACCTCCACGCCCATTGGGGATGCCAGCGAAGCACAAGCCATTCACGCAGTGTTTGGTGAGTGCAAAACTCCGGTGAGTTCTACCAAATCCATGACCGGACACGAGTGTTGGATGGCGGGCGCAAGCGAAGTTGTGTACTCGCTGCTCATGATGCACAATGATTTTATCGCGCCGAATATCAACTTCGAAAATCCCTGCGAGCACTCGGAAAAACTCAACATCATTGCCGCTACCAAAAATCAAAAGATAGACGTATTTTTGTCGAATTCTTTCGGTTTCGGTGGTACAAATTCATCGCTGATTCTGAAAAAATACATAGGCTGAACATGGAAATGAGCGAAATCATAAGCACTTCCAACGCATTTTTGACGGAGGAATTTGAGGTTGACGGGCAGGCGATTGAAGGAAGTGCCAACTTTCACGAAACCCTCGACCTTGACAGCCTTGATTACGTGGATCTCGTGGTGATTGTAGATGAGCACTTTGGCTTTAAAATGACCGCCGACGATTTCAAGAAAATTACCACGTTCGACGATTTCTACGGTTTCATCGCGAAACATTCACCCGTCAACAAATAGCCGTATGGCCACCTGGCAAGGAAAGTCCAGGGGCACAGTCCTCGGTTACCGCATTTTTTTCTGGACGCTCCGCACATTTGGCGTGAAAGGAGCCTATCTCTTGCTGAGGTTTGTGACGTTCTATTACTTCCTCTTCGCCGGAAAAGCCGTGCGCGCTCAAATGCAGTACTTTGAGCAGGTGCACGGATGGAAGGGGTTCAAAGCCAGAAGAGCGGCATACAAGAACCTCGTTCAATTTGGCCAAACGCTGATAGACAAAGCTGTGGTGATGTCGGGCGCGATAGAGGTGCCTTTCGACATTATTCGCGACGGTGAAGAGCATATAGCACATGCACTCGATGCCGGTAAGGGCTTGTTGCTCATCAGTGCACATGTGGGTAACTGGGAGGTTGCCGGACACATGCTCAACAAGTTTGATACGCCCGTGAACCTCGTGATGATGGACGCGGAGCGCGAGCAACTCAAAAAGTACCTTGAAAACGTCATGGCGCAACGTGCGCTCAATATCATCCCCATCGGCGATGACCTGTCGCACCTTGTTGCGATTAAACAAGCGTTTGACAGGAAAGAAATTGTGGCGCTGCACGGCGACCGTTTTGTGGAAGGTCAACGAACGCACACCACGGAATTTTTCGGGAAACCCGCCCAATTTCCGCTAGGGCCCTTTATTCTTGCCGAGAAAATGCGGGTTCCGGTGCTGTATGTGTTCTGCATGAAACGCGATGCCCTGACCTATCATTTCTACGCTCACACTACCGAAACGGCGCAAACCGCTGCGGAATATGCGGCACTTTTCAACCGTTTGTTAGAACAAAAAGTAAGGGCTTATCCCCACCAGTGGTATAATTATTACGACTTTTGGGCTCTCAAAGAAGCGAACAACGATGGAAACCATGCTGGCAGATAAAGAAGCGGTAGTTAAAATGATTCCGCAGGCACCACCAATGGTGATGATTGACCACTTGTTGCGAACCGATGAGGTGGTGACTGAAACCTCCTTTGCCATCACTGATGACAACGTGTTTTGCAACAACGGCTATTTTTCTGCTTCAGGACTCACTGAGAATATCGCGCAAACTGCGGCTGTGAGAGGTGGGTACCTCGCAATGTCTGAACAAAAGGAGGTGAACATCGGTTTCATCGGAGCCATCCGAAAGCTCGTTGTGCACAACCTTCCAAAAGTTGGTGATACAATCGAAACCAGAATAGAGGTGAAAAACCGCGTGTTGAGTTTCGCTTTGGTTACCGGACAGGTGTTTCACAACGGACAATTGATGGCTGAGTGTGACATGCGCATCTTCGAAAAAATAGAATAGCTTGTCAGGAGGCGAGTTAACAGCGTCCATAGAGCTGAGGGTTCGCTTTTCGGAAGTGGATTCCATGGAAGTGGTGTGGCATGGAAACTACCTTCACTACTTTGAGGAAGCCCGTGAGGCATTTGGCCGTAAATACGGTATTGGCTACACCGACGTAAAAGGGCAAGCCCATCAGGTTCCGGTTGTTCACTCAGAAGTTGCTTACAAACGCCCCTTGCGCTACGGAGATGAAATGCGGGTAGAAGCGCGTTTTGAAAATTCACCGGCTGCCAAGATTATTTTCCACTACAGCATTTTTCGTCTGGAGGATAATGCGCTTATGGCCACCGGTAAAACCATTCAGGTTTTTACCGATTTTTCAGGAGAGCTTCAACTTGTATTGCCCCTTTTCTTTGAGCAGTGGAAGGCCAAATGGTTGTAGCGCATGGTACGCATCACCGCCGACCATATAGCTACCCCTCTCGGTTTGAATACTGCTTCCAACATGGAGGCCATCCGCCGGGGTGAAACTGCCATCCGACTTTTGAGCGATATTCACTGGTGCAAAGACGTGTACGGTGCTGCTTTCCGCGAAGAACAGTGGAGTGAAATTGAGGCTGCCACTGCACATTTCGGGCAAAATACGCGGCTGGAGCGCGCCATGATTTTTTCGGTGGGAGAGGTGCTGAAAATCTCCGGTGCCGACCTTCAAAGTTCAGATACGCGCCTGCTGATTGCCACGACCAAGGGCAATATTGACCTTCTTGAGGGGGAGTACAAGAACCCCGATCGCAGCTTGCTTCACCAACTTGGTACCCGGATAGCACGGGCTTTTAATACTGCGCATCCTGTTCAGATTGTGTCCAATGCTTGCATTTCCGGATTGCTGGCCATCATCGTGGGTGCTCGCATG
>SKUL01000297.1 GCA_007129985.1 Flavobacteriales bacterium | reverse complement strand
TTTCTGCTCGCGGTTTTTGTTTCGGTGAATGATTTCGGTAGTAGCCCAAAGCACACCCAAACTCAGCATCATTCCCATGAAGGGAGGAAGGTGGGTAACGGTTTTAAAGATAGGTACAAATAGCAAGCCTGCCAATCCCAAACTGAAAATAAAACTACGCTCAAAATTGGTGGTTGGGTTGGTGTAATGGTCAATCCCTTCCGCTTTTCGCGGTCTTGCAACGTTTCCGCGCAGCATAAACGACATGATGGTAAGGGGCACAATCATGGCCACAAGGCTGGGGATGATGAGGTGCGAAACAATGATGCCCACATCGGGTAACTGACCTTTAATCCAGAGCATGGTAGTGGTTACGTCTCCGATAGGCGACCATGCACCACCGGCATTGGCTGAGATAATGATAATTCCTGCAAACACCCACCTTGTTTGCTTGTTGGCGATGAGTTTCCTGAGCAGCGAAACCATCACAATAGAGGTGGTCAGGTTATCGAGCGCGGCGGAGAAAAAGAAAGTGAGGGTGCACAAAATCCACATCAGCTTCACCTTGTTGGTGGTCTTAATGCGGTCGGTAATCACAGCAAAGCCCTCGTGCGCGTCCACCAGTTCAACAATGGTCATCGCCCCCATAAGGAAGAACAGGATATTGGCAATGTCGTAGAGGTGGTGCATCAGACCCTGTTCAACTTCCAGCGGCTCTACATGGGTGAAAACAAAAAGCGCCCAACAAACCATTCCGGTGATGAGCGAAGATGCGGCCTTGTCAATTTTTAGAGGGTGCTCCAGTGCTATGGCTATGTAGCCCAACACAAACACCACAATCATTGCTATTTCCATTACGGGCTTATATAAGTTGTTCAAGCGCTATTTCGAAAGCAGTACTCGCAATGCCTGTGGTCTTGGAATTGCGGGCTTTTACTTTTTCAAGCGCCTGATAGATGGTTTCAGAGGTATCTTCAAAGACGGCTGCGTCTGTGAGTTCAATGTTGTTTTTCATGCAGTAGGCAAATACGCGGGCCATACCACAATTGGCAATAAAGTCGGGGATAAGGCTCACGTGCTCATCTATATACTCAGCGATGGGACCGTAAAAGATTTCCGGGTCGGCAAAGGGTACGTTGGCTCCACATGAAATAACTTCAACTCCCGCGCGAATCATGCGGTCGCATTGGTCTTTGGTTACCAAACGTGAGGCCGCACAGGGCAGAAAAACCTCGGCCTGCACATCCCAGATACGCTCATTCACCTCCTCGAAAGACAACATGTTGTCGGCTACCAGTTCATTGCCTTTTTTGTTGAGGTACAGGTTTTTTACGGCTTCAGCGCTCATGCCTTCGGGCTCAATGATTCCGCCCACGCGGTCAATGATTCCCACAATTTTGCAGCCGCATTGCGCAAGGTAATAGGCAGCAGCCGAGCCCACATTTCCCCAACCCTGAACCACAACACGCTTGCCCTCAAGCCCACCGTGATAAAGGTTGTAGAAATGGATAACCGATTCAGCCACGCCAAAACCGGTGATGAGGTCAGCAACCACGTATTTTTTGCTCGCGTCGGGCGTGTAGGTTATGTCTTCCACAACCTTGGAGACGCCGAAACGCAGCTGACCAATTTTTCTGATTTTTTCACTTTCTCGCGGATTGAAGTGTCCGTTCACAACTCCTTCCTGAGGATGCCACAAACCGTAACTCTCGGTGATGGGAATCACGTCGTGAACTTCGTCCACATTGAGGTCGCCACCGGTACCGTAGTAGTTCTTTAACAGAGGAATAACGGCTTTGTACCACCTTTCCAATACTCCGCGTTTTCTGGGGTCACGAGGGTCAAAATTGATGCCTGATTTGGCACCTCCGATGGGTGGACCCGATACGGTGAATTTTACCTCCATGGTTTTGGCCAGCGACTCCACTTCGCGCTTGTCCAGACCTTGTCGCATGCGTGTTCCGCCACCGGCAGCTCCCCCTCTCAATGAGTTGATAACTACCCATCCTTCGGCTTCAGTTTCAGCGTCTTTCCACTCAAATACAATCTCGGGTTGTGACTCTTCAAAGCGCTTCAGCAAATCCTTCATGCAGTCTGGAATTTGTCGCAAATATAGTAAGGATAAACTCTGCGCTTAGGCGCGAGGGAAATAATACCCACGTAGTTTTCAACGGTAGATATTGTGCCGCTAGCCAAGGTGAATTTGTCCTGAAATCAGGTTGCGTGATGCTCCCGTGTAGGATTGCAGGCAATTGGGCGTGGCATTCAAGCGGAGAAGTCCGAGATAGGCAAATACCAGTGCCTCTTTGAAATCCACAATGCTGTGCTCCGGCACCTGAATAGTGGCTTTGCTGTGAAAACGGATGCGTTCCATCAGGTAGCCGTTGTGCGCGCCTCCGCCGGTGACCAAAACATCTTTTTGGCCGGAAATTCGAATGGCTGTTCCTATCTGCATGGCGATGTGCTCGCAAAGCGTGGCAAGGGTGTCGGAAACATTCAAGGCCGCTTGCTCTGCCACCGGCCGGAAACATTCCAGATACCATTCTCTTCCCAGCGAGCGCGGAAAGGGCTCCCGGTAAAACTGAAGCGAGTTCAATGCCTTTAGCAATCCATCGCTCACGTTGCCCGAAGCTGCAATTTCCCCATTCTGGTCAAAAGTTTTTTGCAAGCGCGATACCCAGTCGTTCAGAGCCATGTTGGCCGGGCAAATGTCATAGGCAATCAATTGCCTGTTGTTGGTGTAGCTGATATTTGCAAAACCGCCCAGGTTCAGGCAAGCACCGTATTGGGGAAACAAGTCCCTGTCGCCGATAGGCACCAGTGGAGCTCCTTGTCCGCCGATGGCCACATTGGCCGAGCGAAAATCACTTGCTACCGCGATTCCGGTTGCCGCCGCCAGTGCAGCCCCTGAGCCAAGCTGAAAAGTGAATCCCAAATCGGGCCGGTGAAAAAGTGTGTGCCCATGAAATGCAAGCAGTTCCGGGGCTTCGAGTTCAGCATCGCGGTGAAAGTCGTTTACGCAGCGTGCCACGTATTGGGCATAGTCAAAATGCAGCTTTGCCAATGTGGTTCCGGTGGCGAGTTCGGCCTCGCGAAGGCTTTGCTGCCATTCAGCGGGGTAGGGGATGGTGCTGGCGTGAACAATCCTGAAGTCTGCGGGGTTTTTCACAGGAAAGGAGCAGTATGCCAAATCCAGCCCGTCGAGTGATGTGCCCGACATGATGCCTGTGATATGTCTTGCTGTCTCTGCCATGCAGTGTTTGTTGGTGCGGCAAAGTAGAATTTTAAGGCTACATTTGCAGCCGCTCCGCGACACAGTTTTTAACCTGAATAACAAAGCTACAACATGGATTTTTTAATGACCGAAGAGCAGTTGGCCGTGCGTGATGCGGCCCGTGATTTTGCCCAGAATGTTCTTAAGCCGGGTGTGATTGAACGCGACACCCACCAGCGTTTTCCCGAAGCGGAAATCAAACAACTCGGTGAGTTGGGTTTTCTCGGAATGATGGTTGACCCGAAATACGGAGGTGGCGGAATGGACACCATCAGCTATGTGTTGGCCATGGAGGAAATTTCCAAGGTTGATGCCTCTTCATCGGTGGTGATGTCTGTAAACAACTCGCTTGTTTGCTGGGGACTTGAGCAATTCGGAACAGAAGAGCAAAAGCAGAAATACCTCGTTCCGCTGGCCAAAGGCGAAATCATCGGTGCGTTTTGCTTATCGGAGCCGGAGGCCGGTTCAGATGCTACCTCGCAGCGCACCACTGCCATTGACAAAGGCGACCACTACGTGCTCAACGGAACCAAAAACTGGATTACCAACGGTGGAACTGCCTCGGTGTACCTCGTGATGGCGCAAACCGACGTGGAAAAAGGGCACCGGGGAATCAACTGTCTCATCGTAGAGAAAGGCATGGATGGATTTATTGTTGGAGCCAAAGAAGACAAGCTCGGAATTCGCGGTTCGGACACGCACACGCTGATGTTTCAGGATGTGAAGGTGCCCAATGAAAATCGCATCGGTGAGGATGGGTTTGGATTTAAGTTCGCCATGAAAACCCTGAGCGGCGGCCGTATCGGTATCGCTTCGCAGGCTTTGGGAATTGCATCGGGTGCCTATGAGCTCGCGCTTGCCTATTCCAAAGAGCGCACAACTTTTGGCAAGCCCATTTCGCAGCACCAGGCCATTGCCTTCAAGCTTGCCGACATGGCCCTTGAAATTGAAAATGCACGCAACCTTTGCCTGAAAGCCGCCTGGCTTAAAGACAGTGGAATGGATTATGAACTTGCAGGCTCTATGGCCAAGGTGTACTCGTCGGAAGTGGCGATGCGTGTGACCACCGAAGCTGTTCAGGTTCATGGTGGCTACGGCTACGTGAAGGAATACCACGTAGAACGCTTGATGCGCGACGCCAAGATTACCCAGATTTACGAGGGCACTTCAGAGATTCAGCGAATAGTTATTTCGCGGGCTATTTTGAAGGACTAAGCGGTGGCTTGGAATTCTCTGCTTCATTTGGTTGTGGTTTGAGATTTCCCGACTGCGCGCTTCGTTCCTCCGCGCTGCGCTCGAAAGGACAAAGGGGTGTGAATTGGGTTTTGTTCTTGATTCCTGGTTTTTTTTGTCATTTCGACCGTAGCAACGACGCAGGAGTTGCGGAGTAGCCTGTCCCGAAGCATTTCGGGAGAGAAATCTGTTCCAGAGAGTAATCTCAAAATTGAAACGGTGGCCCTTTTCCCATCCACCGGAGGGGTGGCCCCGACAAATGCGGATTTCAAACGACCTTGATGTTGAAGGTCGGGGTTGGGTTGGATTTTTCACCTGCCACTTAGCTTCTGACGGAACTGACTTTTATCAATGAAAGTCGCGCAATGGGGACTATGATTGCATTATAGCGTTCTCGAGTTAGGCAATGATTGCGTGAAACGTTCTTGGTTGAGTGTCTGCGAAGGTTGCTTCGGTACTTGGGTTTGCCGAGCTGTCAGTTGTATCCGGCTTTTCTGTCCTTTTGTCTAGGAAACAAAAGGACCAAAAATTCCCTGGACGCAGACCTTCACGGCATTCAATCTTCGCGAAGTCTAAGTGCGAACGGGTGATTTCCC
>SKUL01000124.1 GCA_007129985.1 Flavobacteriales bacterium | reverse complement strand
TAGTGGTGTCGTCGCAATTTGGCGTTCCAAACTGGACCCTCAGCGTGGCTGACGCGGTACAATATGTATTTGACAAAGCCGATGAACTCGACAAGCCCTGTGTGGTAAATCTGAGCCTCGGTACCTACAGCGGTTCGCGCGACGGGTTAGACGTTGCCGCTCTGCTTATTGACAGCATGATTAGCGCAAAGCCCGGACGCGTTGTGGTGGCCGCGGCAGGAAACTCCGGAAACTGGGCGCCCTATCACCTCGGCTACAACGTTACGGCCGACACCGCTTTCACGTGGTTTATGCACAACAACAACAGCGGCCTGGGCTACGGAGCCGTGTTTTTTGAGCTTTGGGCCGATACCGCCGATTTTCAGGATGTGCATTTTGCTATCGGTGCCGACAGGGTGAATCCCTCGCTTCAATTCAGAGGGCGCACGCCGTTCCGGCAAATTGAGGCATCGCTCAACGAGGTGGTAAGCGACACCCTTTGGAGTTTGAGTGGAAACGTGCTGGGCGTGGTGGACTATTTCAGCATTCCCCGTGGAGGGCAATACCGCATGCAGGTACACATGGCTACGCCCGACTCTGCCCAGTACCGGTTCAGGTTTATCACCGCCGGACAAGGACGGTTTGACGTGTGGTCAACTTCCGTGCTCGGCACTTCCAATATGCTCTGGAATAACCTGCCCTCCGAAACGGTTTATCCCGACATGGCGCACTATCGCGCTCCCGATAAGCACAAACACATTGTAGGCTCCTGGGCTTGTTCTCCCAAGGTCATCACGGTGGGTAATTACGCCAACCGCGACCAGTACATTGACTACAATGGCAATCTGCAAACCTTTTCGCACCCCGCCGGATTGCTCAGCGTAAACTCCAGTCACGGTCCCACGCGCGATGAGCGCCTAAAACCGGAGGTATCTGCCTCGGGCGATTTAACCCTGAGCACTGCCAAGCTGAGTACACTGGCCCAACTCATCAACAACGAACCTTTTAAGGTAGCTCAAGGCGGTATGCACTACCGAAACGGCGGCACGAGCATGGCCTCGCCGGTGGTGTCGGGAGCAACCGCGCTTTTGCTCGAAATGTGCCCGGAGGCAGATGTGGAAACCATTCGCAACGCCATTCTCAATCACACCTACTCCGACAATTTCACCGATACCGTGCCCAACAACGCATACGGCACCGGCAAACTCGATGCTGAGGCGGCAGTCAACGCGCTTTGGTTTCAACCGCAACTCAATGAATCCGGTACGGTACTGGTTTGCGAAGGCGACAATTTCCTGCTTCAAACCTCTGACAGCTACAATTCCTACCTCTGGAATACGGGAGAAACGGATGCCGTGCAAAACCCCGACACGAACAGCACCTGGTGGGTGCAAGTCATCAACGAAGCTGGTTGCATCGGTCGCTCAGACACGGTACACGTGGTTTTCTCGCCCCTTCCCGAAGCTGAAATCACCATGACGTGGGACACCCTTCTCACGGTCTATGACAGCACGTGGACCTACCAGTGGTATCTGAACGGTGGTGTGTTGGAGAATGCCAATCAACATTATTTCGTGCCCACTCAAAGCGGCGATTACACCGTGGAAGTGAGCAACGAAGCAGGCTGCACGACGATTTCCGAGCCTGAAAACTTTCTCATCACCTCCGTGCAGCAAACGGAATCTGCATCATGGCAGGCATATCCCAATCCGGTGAGCGACCACCTTTGGATTACCGGAAACGAGCGCGCGTTGCACGTTACCATTTTCGGGGCGGACGGCAGAATGGTTCACAGTTTTGAGCCACAGCACAACGCTTCGAGCCCCATTGAAATACACACGCAAAACTGGCCGGCGGGCGTTTACCTGATTCGGATTGAGACGGCATCCGGCCCACAAACACTGCGCGTAGTTGCTGCTGAGAGGTAGATTTTTACTTTTGCACCACTTTTAACACACCAACATGGATTTAAGCATCATCATCAGCGTAGCCGGAAAACCCGGATTGTACAAAGTGGTAGGAAGGTCGAAAAACGGTCTCATCGCCGAATCGCTCACGGACAGCAAACGCATTCCGGTAAGGACGAACGACAAGGTAAGCGCGCTATCTGACATCAGCATTTTCACCACCACCGATGATGTTCCGCTCGTGGATGTGTTTGTGAAGATGTGGAAGCATTTTGAAGAGAAGGAAACCCCTACCAGCGACCACAGCCCCGAATGGATGTCGGAAACCCTCCGCGCCATTGTTCCCGATTTCGACGAGAGCCGCGTGTACAACTCAGATTTGAAGAAACTCTTCAAGTGGTACAACCTGCTTGTAGCCGCCGGACTCATTGACGACAAAACCGGTGAGGAAGACGCAACTCCCGAAGAAAGCGCTCAGGAAGAAGCAACGGAAGCCAAAGCCCCAGAGAAAAAGGCCAAAACCAAGGCCAAAAAGAAGAAGGAAGACTGATTGGCTTTCAACCCGGCCGGGGCTCCTTGAGTGGAGACCTCCTAACCTTGGTTTGAAAAAGTACCCGGAGCGGGAATCGAACTTTTCCGTAGTTTTGACCAAGATGTCCGTATATTTGTAAAGGCAAAAAACACGACACGATGGACAAATCAGGTAAAACATTGGAGGCAGTAAGGAATATTGCTATGAAAAAGGCATACTTACCCAAAGAGATCAAGAAATATGTTGTCAGGTCAAAAAGTGGTGGGAGCCTGACTATTAAGGTATCAAAAAAGTAGTGCCTTTGTCATTTTACAAAGAACTCGACTTCAAGAGAGCACAAACGGAACCCGAGTCGGACTTAGAGCCAGAACTCTATCGCAGTCAGTTCAGTCGAGATTATGCCCGCATATTACATTCACCGTCTTTCAGAAGGCTACAGGGAAAAACACAGTTATTTCCAGGAATAGAAAATGACTTCTTCAGAAATCGGCTTACACATTCACTAGAAGTTGCGCAGATTGCGCGAGCAATAGCTCGACGAATTAATGCGACCTGTACTGTTGGAGTTGATGATATGGCCCAAGAGAACGTTGCGTCCAATGGGCTAGACATTGATGAAGACTTAGTGAGCTTAGCTGCTCTAGCGCACGACCTTGGGCACCCACCTTTTGGGCATCAGGGCGAAGAAATTCTAGATGAACTCATGGTCGATTTCGGAGGTTTTGAAGGGAATGCTCAAACTTTTAGAATCTTATCTGTCTTAGAAAAGAAGTTCATTACTGACATTGGACCATCGGTCAAAGATGACGAGAGAATTGGATTGAACCTTTGTGCGCGCACATTAGCGGCTATTTTGAAGTATGACAAGGAAATCCCCTTTGACACTCATGCCAGATTGAAGAGAATGAAAGAGGAAAACCCGAGAAAATCCGCATTAAAAAGAAACATAAGACCTTACAAGGGCTACTATCAATGTGATGCGCAGAGGGTTTTTGAAATTAAAAACAATGTGGACCCATATGGGGTGGCTGAGCCAGGGAATTTCAAGACAATTGAATGTCAGATAATGGACATCGCTGATGACATTGCATACAGCTCTTTTGACCTAGAGGACGCACTGAAAGCCAAATTCATAAGCCCTTTAGATGTACTTTTTCCGAAAAAAGAAATTCGGAATGGTATTAGAACAAAAGTGAACCAGGCCTTAATAAAGGATGGTAGGCGAGGTGATTTGAGTGAGAGAGAAATTCATGAAAAACTACAAGAGTTGTTCGTTCTTTTGATGCTCCCACAACAGCAGTTTGATGAACTAACCCAAATATCTGACGGAACCGAGATGAAAAAGATGTTCAAATATCTTTTTGAAACGCTTTACATCGGTGCCCAAGAGGTTCAAAACAATGGACAACACAGATTGTCGGCGACTTCAGGTTGGATAGGCCGAGCCATTCGCTCAATCGAATTTGAACCTAATATCGAGAACCTCGCGCTTTCGACTGTTCGGTTGAGTAGAGACATGCGTATAAAAGTCGAAATACTGAAGCAATTTACATTTCTCTGGCTGATAGACTCTCCACGGCTAAAAATAGCAGAGTACAGAGGAAAAGAAATTGTGAAAACTATATTTGAATCACTGGAAAAGAAAGGTGTAGGCGAGAAACTGCTACCTGATGACGTTCAAGAAGTGTTATCAAAGATGAAAAAGAAAGCCTGTCGACGAAGAGTTATTTGCGACTACATTGCTTCAATGACTGACCGGTACGCTATTGAATTCTATGCGCGACTAAAGTCGGAAAGGCCAGAGACAATTTTCAAACCTTTTTAGGAAATCCATCGAATAGTATGGGGCGCTCAGTCACCAATCTGGGTTCAACTCGTCTTTCGAGAATCAAAAAAAGTACCCGGAGCGGGAATCGAACCCGCACGGCCGCAATGGCCACAGGATTTTAAGTCCTGCGTGTCTACCTATTCCACCATCCGGGCAAGAAAGGCGGCCAAAGGTAATATTTTCGGTGTAAAAGCATCGGTTGTTGTGACTGCCCTATCTCCGCTCAACACGGCCAAAAATAACTACCTTCGCAGCCTTAATTCAGCTTCGTGACAAACACCGTACAACTGCACGACCGCACTTTTGCCATTCACATTTCCGACGATGCGATTAACAAGGCGGTGCGCGAAGTTGCCGCAGCCATCAACCGCGACCTCGAAGGAACCAACCCCCTCTTTGTGGGTGTGCTCAACGGCGCATTTATGTTTTTGGGCGACCTGTTGAAGCACGTTCACATTCCCTGCGAAGTGTCTTTTGTAAAAGTGGCCTCCTACGAGGGAACCAGCAGCACCGGACAGGTGAAGCAACTCGTAGGTCTGGGTGAAAACATCAAAGACCGCACGGTGGTAATTGTGGAAGACATTGTAGATACCGGCAACACCATTGAGCACCTTGTGGAAAGCCTCAAAACACAGCGCCCGGCAAGCATCCACATCTGCACATTGCTGTTTAAGCCCAATGCCTACACCCGCAACATTCCCATTGAATACGCAGCCCTGCGCGTGCCCAACGATTTTCTGGTGGGCTACGGACTCGACTACGACGGACTGGGGCGCAACCTGAAGCATATTTACAAAATCACAGAATAAACCATCGCTATGTTAAACATTGTATTGTTCGGACCTCCCGGTGC
>SKUL01000048.1 GCA_007129985.1 Flavobacteriales bacterium | reverse complement strand
ATAAACGCCACCGTGTAAATGAAGTAGGTGCTGAGCTTGAAAATGGTAAACTCCTTGCCTTTGTCAATCCAATCGCGCTGCAGCAGGTTCTTCTTAATCACAATGCGAACCATGCGCGCAATGAAACCGGCAACCACAAAAATGGCCACAATGATAAAGATGTTCCCCACCGAAAACTTGAACCGGGTTTCGCGACTTTCAAAAAAGGTAAAGCCCATAAATGCTTCCACCAACTCCCACAAGCCGAGGCCGGCAAAGCTGAAAAACGCAGCGAGAATAATCAGCGCGTAGGTGCCGTACTTGCGCATAAATCCGGCCCGCTCGTCATCAATCCAGTCGTTGCGCCGGAAGAGATTGGTTACAAAACGTCTGTAAAAAATCACTGCCTTGCGCGTGATGAAAACAATGAGCGCAATGAGAATCAGCTTGAAGAGCGTGAAGTCGAAATCACCGGCAGTAAAAAGGGGGTATGTGAATATGTCTTTAATCCAGTTCATTACAGAATGGTGCTGCCGGAAAACTCGGCGAGTTTCATTTTTACCGTATCGAGTCGTTTTTTGCGCTCAAGCAGCTGCATGATGTCGGTTTCGGGGGTGGCGTTTTTCATTTCCTCCTCGGTTTTGGTAATGAGTTGCAAAACGCGCCTGAGCTTGAAGGTGTAAATGCCGTCCATCACGGTGTGCATCAACCGCTTGTCCTCGGTGGTGGTGTAGATGTGAAAGCGCTCTTCCCACATGGCACTCAGTTCGTAAGGTTGCGAAACCAAATCAACGGCCAGTTGACTGATATGGGGGTCTTCATGGCGCACAAACCAATCGTTGGAGGGCAATTCTTCTCGCTCCCGAAATTCGCAGTACTCATTGAATATGCGTTGGTAGCGGAAGTTCTCAAATTGCAGTCCGTCGGTTTCCAGCTCACCGATAATCACATCACACACAGGAAGGGTAACCTCCACTTTTGCGCCTTCTTCACCACTGGGAAGAGGAACACTTATTTCCTCGTTGCCGTAGTTGAGTAAAAGTCGCATCAATTCGCGTTCCTGCGAGGCTGTACCGGTGGCCGGTGCAATGGTTTGACGCGGGGCTTTGGGCCCTTTGTCCGGAACTACATCTTCACCAACCTGCAGTTGTTTGCGGGCGTCTTTCCGGAGTAGTTTGTTGAGCTCGTTTTTGAGGGCGATTTCCTCTATGTCGAGACGGGTGCTACACGCCTGAATGTACACCGAACGCGTGATGTGGTCCGGGATAAGCGCGATGCTCTGTACAATGTCTTTTACCGCAGCGGCCTTGCGCAAGGGGTCGTTCACAGCGTCTTGCATCAGTACCCCGGCTTTGAACACTACAAAATCCTGTGATTCGCGCTCGAAGTACTTTTTGATTTCGGTGTAGCTGCGCTCGCGCGAGAAGGAGTCAGGGTCGTGGCCGTCGGGTAGCAGTAGCACCTTTACGTTCATCCCTTCGGCCAGAATGAGGTCAATGCCCCGGAAAGAAGCTTTGATACCCGCCGAATCTCCGTCGAAAAGTATCGTAACGTTGGGTGTGTAGCGCCTGATGAGCCGCACCTGGTCGGGGGTGAGGGCCGTACCCGACGAGGCCACCACATTGGTGATGCCCGCCTGATGCAAAGCCGTTACATCGGTGTAGCCTTCTACCAGATAGCAGTTGTCAGCTTTGGCTATTTCAGCGCGCGCCTGAAAGACGCCGTAGAGCACCTTGCTTTTGTGGTACACCTCGCTTTCGGGCGAGTTGAAGTACTTGGCAATTTTGCTGTCGCGCTGCATGGTGCGGGCGCCAAAACCCAGCACCCGACCACTGATGCTCTGTATCGGGAAAATGATGCGCCCCTTGAAAAAATCGTAGGGTCGGTCGTTTCGCTGACGCGTGAGACCTAGCTTTTCGAGATATTCCAGCCGGTAGCCTTTGGCCAGTGCTGCCTTGCTAAATGCATCGCCCGATGAAGGGCAGTAACCGAGGTTGAATTTCTCAATGGTTTTGCCGTCGAAGCCACGTTCTTTCAGGTAGCTGAGGCCGATGCTTTTTCCTTCGTCGGTTTGGTGAAGCTGTTCCGTAAAAAACTCCTGCGCAAAGGTGTTGATAAGCATCAGGCTCTCGCGCTCGTTGGCGGCGGCCTGATCTTCGGCGCTCATTTCCTCGGCTTCGGGAATTTCAATGCCGTATTTTTTGGCGAGGTATCGCAGTGCCTCCGGAAAGCTCAGACTTTCGTGCTCCATCAGAAAGGTCACCGCGTTGCCGCCCTTGCCCGAGCTGAAATCCTTCCAGATGTTTTTGGAGGGCGATACCACAAAGGAGGGCGTGCGCTCATTGTTGAATGGACTCAGCCCTTTGTAGTTGGCGCCGGTTTTTTTCAGCGTCACAAATTCGCCGATAACCTCCTCAACACGAGCGGCATCAAAAATTCGGTCAACAATTTCGCGTGGAATCAACGGGGTGTACTTTGTTGCCCGAAGGTAAGCAAATTTGTGTGCTTATTTCTCTTTCTTGTCTTCAAGTCTGGGAGTGAGGTCTTCCGTTTTCTCCACGTAGCCTTCTTCGTTGTAAAACTGCCAGATACCGGTTTTGTAATCGTTATAATACTGGCCCGAGTAGCGCATAATGCCGCTCTCGTAGTACGCGCGCGTGGTGCCGTCTTTGATGCCATTGCGAAAGGTGGTTTCGCTCCACTTCAGGCCGCTGGGGTAGTATGAAGTCCATATTCCATGACGCTCGCCGTTAACGAGGCGGCCTTCGAGTTGAACGCTGCCGTCTTCGTAATATTCGCGGTGTATTTGGCCCTCTTCTTTACTTTTTTCAGGTGCTTTTCCGGCTGCGGTGCGAGGTTCGGGGCTTGCTTTTTCTTCAGGGGCGTCGGCAGGGTTGCACGCTGCCGCCAACAGCAATACGGCCACATACAGGATGCTTCGTTTCATGTTACTGTTTTCTTTCAATTGAGAATGCTACAAGCGCTTCGAGCGCTGAGCGCGCCGGCGATGGTTCAAAGGTATGCAATATCTCCAATGCCTGCTTTTTGTAGCGGTGCATGGCTTCAACGGCCCGCTGGATGCCATCGGTGGTCTGCACGTATTTCACCACCTCTTTCACTTTTTCAGGGTTTTGGTGGTGATGGCGCACTGTTTTTACCAGCCAGCGCCGGTCTTTTTTGGGTGCCGTACTGATAGCGTGAATCAGCGGCAAAGTTATTTTGCGCTCCTTGATGTCGATGCCCGTGGGTTTTCCGATGCCGCTGCCATCGCCGTAGTCAAACAAATCGTCTTTGATTTGAAAGGCAATTCCAACCGCGCTTCCAAACTGGCGTAGCCGCTCCGTTTGCTCATCTGAGGCTTTGGCAGAGATGGCTCCGGCCTGGCAGCAGGCTGCAATCAAGGTAGCGGTTTTGTAGTCAATAATGCGGAAGTAGGTTGCCTCGTCAATGTCCATTTTCCGTGCTTTTTCCATTTGAAGAAGCTCCCCTTCGCTCATTTTCTGCACAGCTTCCGACACCACCTTCAGCAAGGCAAACTCGTTGTGCTCAGTGGCCAGTTGCAGTCCGCGGCTGAGCAAGTAGTCTCCCACGAGCACGGCAATTTTGTTTTTCCAGAGGGCGTTGAGCGAGAAAAACCCTCGTCGCAGATTGGAATCGTCCACCACATCATCGTGTACCAGCGTGGCGGTGTGCAGCAGTTCAATCAGCGCAGCGGCGCGATAGCTTGAGTCGGTAGTCTCACCAAAAAGCCTGGCAGTAAGGAACACAAACATGGGCCTGATTTGCTTGCCTTTGCGCTTTACGATGTAGTGTATCACGTTGTTGAGCAGAGGCACATCTGTTTTGAGCGAGGCGCGAAACCGCTGTTCAAACTCGCCCAGTTCCTTTTGGATGGGTTCTTTTATGTGTTTGATGTCCTTCAATTTTCCGGGTAGAAAATCTCGCCAAATTTATCCTTTCCGCTGCTTTCGCCATAAATGATTTGACGGGCGTTTTCGTGTTCCGAGCAAAAATCGGGTCGGAGAATCGCATCAAAATCACCACTGCTGAAGAGGGCTTCGGTGGTCATTTTTCCGTTGCGGTCAATGGTAGCAATCACACCGACTGAACGCGTGTAGTTGCTCAATGTTCGCACCTGCCCGGGCTGCCGCACCACGTTGGCATTGGCCGGATGGTCGTTGAACACGATGTAGGTTTTGTCGGCGTATTGATTCACGGCAATGGAGCCGTACAAGCTGGGGTCGTTGGCTGAAACCTGCGATTTTGGCACCACGCGCGCCCATTCCAGCACACCTTCGGGCGAAAGGCTCGTTACAAGCACGTCTTCGTAGTGATAGTTGTAGGTAATCAGTCGCTGACCGGTGTAGGGGTCAAAGTACGATGAGGTGGTAACGTAATCTTTTTCAGCGATAAGCACGATGCTCTCGTCGGGACGCACCAGCATTTTTTTCATTTCGAAGGAAGCCAAACCGCCATATAAAAGCTCGTCGTTGGAGGTAACGGCAATCATCACGTCGCGCGGCAGCGGCTCAAAACCGTGATTCACCACGTCGCCTGAGCGCGTATTGAAACGCACCAGAAAAGTTCCGGCGATGTTCCCTTGCGACGAGCCGGAGTAGAATCCCGCGGCCACAAGTGTTGAGTCATTGGTGAGTGAGAAACGCGCCGAGTGAATCCATTTGTTATCTACCTTGATTTCGAACTCTGTGAGCCTGCGGTCCAAATGACTGTAATGAACAAGTGTGTACTTCTTATTTGCACCGGCTTCTGCGCCCCGCATAGCGCCTTTTCCGTGGTGACGGCATACCATGAACACGTCTTGCTGATTGTCGGCAATGGCTGTTACCACTTCAAAATCCTCGTCGGGATAAGGCATGCGAAACATTCTTTGCCACAGCGGGTTGAGCGATGCGTCAAAGAGTTTCACCGAAAAGCTGGCATTCTGGTAGCGCCGAAAAGGCGTGTTGTGAAAAGCCATCAGGTAGCTGCTGTCGGGTGAGAGACGAAAGGCAAAATGACCGGCGTTTTTGTGGTTGGTTACATCCTCAATCTTATCCACCGGAACCATGGCTTTGACGTAATTTCCCTGTTTGTCGAGCAGCGAAGCAAAGGCCAGATGTTGGT
>SKUL01000375.1 GCA_007129985.1 Flavobacteriales bacterium | reverse complement strand
TAACCTGCGGACTGAAACCCAGTGTGCTGTGATAGCTACTCGCTACGTCAATAAAGAGGTTTTTGAGCTTCAGGCCAAAGCCAAAGCTGGCAAGGGTGGGCGCGGTTCCTACACCGCCGCGCAGATAGAGTTGTTCAATCACGTGGTATTCCATCCCAATTCGCATGGCGGGACGGTCGTAGATGTTCTGAAATCCCTCCACAGCCAAAAAAAAGTTCTCGTTGAACTGATACTGGGCTCCCAGCCGGATGGCCGTCGGAATCTTTTCATTGTTGTATTCTGCCATCTGGGTGAGCGTCGGATTGAAGACATGGGCACCGATACTTAATTCGTCAGTGATATCAGTTTGTAAACCAATTTCTCCGGTGAAATGACTCAGGTTGCCAATGCCTTCAGCGATGTGTGTGTGGTGGTAGTTGATTTGCACGCCCATTCGGAGGTTCTCGGCCAAAGGCATGGCGTATGCGAGTCCGAATTTCGATTCGCTGTAAAGCTCATAACCGAATGTGGTCACGCTCACAGCAAAAGTTCCGATGTCAGTTGGAAGCGCCGCAAGCCCCCCTCTCAAACTCAGCTCTCGCATGGTGAACCGACTTTCGTAATAGACCCCACCACCAATTTTTTCGAGGTTGGCGAGGCCTGCTTGGTTGTGATGAGCAGACCAGATATCCTGCAAATTCACCGAGGCGTGCCCGATGGCCGAGGAGCGAGCCCCTACCGGAAGGTTTTCATTTCCAGCAATTAGCCATAAGGGCAATAGCAGAAGTGCGATGGCAACAGGTGTTCTCATGGTTCACCGACCAAAGTACAAACATTGTTGTAAATGAAGCTTTCCGGAAAATTACTTTTTTGCAAGCCTTCAACTACTGCTTGCCCTCAAGGTTTCGCGCCGAAATGAGCACCTTTTCCTTGAGTTCTTCTTTGAACGCTTCGATGCGTTTGAGCAGCTCTGCATCCGAAGCTCCGAGAATCTGCGCGGCAAGAATCCCCGCATTGCGACCACCGTTTAGCGCCACTGTTGCTACAGGTACACCGGCGGGCATCTGCAAGATAGAAAGTACCGAATCCCAGCCATCAATGGAGTTGCGCGATTTGATGGGAACGCCAATCACAGGCAGTGCGGTTATGCTGGCCGTCATGCCCGGCAAATGGGCAGCCCCACCGGCACCGGCAATAATCACCTTGATTCCACGACCCGCAGCCTGTTGTGCGTATTCAAACATACGCTCGGGAGTTCGGTGCGCCGATACCACAGTCACTTCGTGTTGCACACCCAGTGATTTCAAAACATCGGCTGCCTCTTGCATAATTGGCAAATCTGACTGGCTTCCCATAATGATTCCGACCATCTTTTTCGTTATTGGCTGCTCACGGCGGCTGTGCTCACCACGCGCAGTAGTTGTTGAATTTTTCTGGCTTGATTGCGGGCCTCTTTCGCACTTTCGGCGAGCACCGTAACATGGCCCATTTTGCGAAAAGGCTTGGTAGTGGTTTTTCCGTAGAGGTGTACAAAAGTTCCGGGCATGGACAGTACCTCGTTGAGATTTTCATAATGCACAGGGCCTGAATGACCCTTTTCGCCCAACAGGTTCAGCATTACCGCCGGCTGACGGAGAGAAGTATCACCGAGCGGCATACCCAAAATAGCCCTCAAGTGTTGTGCGTACTGTGAAGTGATATTGGCCTCAATCGTGTGGTGACCACTGTTGTGCGGCCGAGGTGCCATTTCGTTAATCAGCAGTTTTCCGTCGCGGGTTACAAACATCTCCACCGCCAATAAACCCACCATGCCGAGGGCCTCGATAACACGTGCGGCAAGAGATTGCGCCTCCTCCTCCAGTGCTGGAGGGATATCCGCTGGTGCATAGAGGAATTCTACCAGATTGGCTTCTTCGTTAAACGTCATTCCCACCGCCGGAAAGCACTTTACTTCGCCGGCTTCGTTGCGCGCAGCGATTACTGAAATTTCCTGCTCAAAGTCCACGAGTTCTTCGAGCACAGAAGGCGCGTCAAACACCAACGATTTGTCATCAGCGCTGCGCAGAATCTGCACTCCGCGTCCATCATAGCCTCCGGTGCGCAGTTTTTGAACAATCGGAAATTGGCCGGCGCGTTCAAGAACTTCCTCTGCATTCGCCACCAACTCAAAGAGCGCGGTTGGCAGATTGTTATCTGCGTAGAACTGCTTTTGCAAGCCTTTGTCCTGAATCAGCCTTACCACAGCCGGTTGCGGATACACCCGAACGCCGCGCTGCTCCAGTTCTTCGAGTGCATCGGCGTTTACGTGCTCAATTTCGATGGTGAGCACATCTTTGTCTTTGCCAAAAGCCATTACCGTGTCATAGTCCTTAAAACTGCCGTGGGTAAAACCATGTCCAATACGGTGGCAGGGGGCTTTTTCGTCGGGGTCGAGAAAAAACATACGCACATCCAGGTTGATGGCTTCCTGAAGAAGCATGCGCCCGAGCTGTCCGCCGCCCAGCACGCCAAGCTTGAATTCTGAACTGTAGGCTGGTTTCATGGTGGGCAAAGATACCTAAACCAAATGATTGCCTTGATATGCCCCCTTCGCTATAAAATCACCTCCCACAAACAAAAAATGTACTTTCGCTTGCTGTGCAAAGACTGATTGTAATTCCGGTTCTTTTCTGCTTGATGTCACTCGCGCACCAAAGCGTGTCTCAGACGTTGGATTATGGCGATTTTGCCCATTTGTATCGGTCGTCCTGCGGAGCTACCGACACCAACGATGTGCTTTTCAATCAACAACTTCTGGATTCATTAAACAACTTTGATGTGACCGGCGCTAAACGCACATTTCTCTACGACCGTGGCTGGACCTATTATATGCGTTCAATCATTTGGAAGCAGCCGAATGATTTGAAAACCGCGCAGCAGATGTTTCTTGATGGATGGGAGCAGGAAAATGATCTTTTTGCTCTTTGGAATCTTGGAGTGATTGCAATGATGAAAGCCGATTGCGATGCTGTGATGAATTACACGGCCACCTTTGTTAGAGAAGCCAAGGATCACCCTGAGGTAATTGTGGATTACGAAGAAGTGGCCTTTCGTATGAATTATTGTGAGCACTGATTTGATTTCTGCCCTGTTTATGACTGTTCGGGGATCCACTTTTTCATGGTGGGCCGTGCCAATAAACCATGTATCAAAATGGAGAACACTATTACGGTCACAACAAGCGCCATGGCTTCGCGGTGCTGCGGAAAATCTGCGTGGTAGAAAGCGTAGAGCAAATAATACACAGAGCCAATTCCGCGAATGCCAAAAAAAGAGATGATAAGTTTCTTTTCCATGGGGAGTCGTGAGCCCGGCAGCGCAATCAAGCCTGCCATAGGACGCACGACAATCAACACAATGACGGCGACAGGTATCATATACCACTCAAATACTGCCAGATATTCACCACTGAGATATGCCGCAAGGAAAAGCATCAGTCCCAAGACCAGAATTTTTTCGAGTTGCTCTGAGAAGCTGTGAAGGTGTGAGAGATAATGATGTGTTGATTCCTGCTGACGAAAAACGCAAGCCGCCACAAACACAGCAATAAAGCCGTAGCTACCAACTATTTCTGCCAATCCGTACGGAAAAAGGGTGAGACTTATGGCGAGCAGACCAATGCTTACCGCATGCTTTTGATAAGATTTTTCAACCCATTTGGAAAAAACCAATTTGGCCAAGCTCCAACCCGCAACTACACCTATGACGCCACCAACTACAATTTTGTAAATCACAGCGTTCAGCAGCCAGTCTGAAAGCCAAAGTGAGGGAGCAAGACCCACCGTAGCCAGCGCAATTGCGAGGTGTGTAAACGGAAATGCAAGTCCATCGTTTAGGCCTGCTTCTGTGGTTAAGGCCAGACGGGTACTTGAAAAATCCTCTTCAAGTGGAGCGGAGGTCTGTACATCAGATGCAAGAACAGGGTCTGTAGGCGCCAGAACGGCTCCAAGCAAAACGGCGGTTGCTGGTGCAAACCCCAACCCCCACCAACCTATGAGCGCTACTCCAGCGATGGTTATAGGCATGGTCACCAAAAGCAGCCTTACAGAAATGCGCCATGTAGCCCATGCAAGCGGGCGCTGCAACTTGAGGCCCGCACCGGTAAGCGACACAATAACTCCCAGTTCTGTGAGTCTTTTACCCAAATAAGGATCGCTTGCAAGATCAGGAAAAGGCCCAAACGAAAAAAGCTTAAAAGCAATCACGGAAAAAGCCAGGTAAACTATTGGAGCAGTGAGTGGGTAATTGGTTAGCAACCTCGGAACAAAAGTAGCTGCCAATACGGCGAGTCCCAAGAATAATAATGCTATGTCGTAGAGGTCAGGAGAGGACAAATAGGTTGGAATTGGTGATGCTAAATTACGTTTTTGAGGCGGTGGATAGAATTAGGGGGCTATTTTCTGCTTGCACAAAGCAATACTATCTTTGCCGCCGTTTGTTACACCCTATTTCTTCTACTTCTTGAATATTTCCCAAAAATACACGCAATCAGTCCGAATTCTCCGTTTCATTTCCCAGAAATTATGGCAGTCGGTGATGGATCTTGCGCCCATTATCATTGTGGTTGCCGTTTTTCAGTTGCTGGTCATCCGGCAGCCCCTGCCCGAAGTGGGA
Organism: Flavobacteriales bacterium; assembly: GCA_007129985.1. Classification (GTDB taxonomy): domain Bacteria; phylum Bacteroidota; class Bacteroidia; order Flavobacteriales_D; family SKUL01; genus SKUL01. Next base: position 501 of record SKUL01000375.1, on the reverse strand, counting down.
AATGTGATTTTCGGTAGTTTGCTGGTAATCGTGGGACTGATGCTCTTTGTGCAGGGATTGGAAATGGGGCTTTTTCCCATTGGCGAGGCTATGGCAGTAGCGCTCACCCGAAAAGGAAGCTTGTTTTGGCTGCTGCTTTTCGCGTTTTTTCTGGGTTTCTCAACCACCATTGCCGAGCCTGCATTGATTGCGGTTGCAGACGAAGCTGCACGCGTGGCAGCCGAGGCCGAATTGATAGGAACGACTGACGACGCGCTGCGTTCCTATGCCCTTGGTTTGCGTTTTTCTGTTGCGCTATCGGTGGGTTTTGCCATTTTGATTGGTGTGTTGCGCATCCTAAAAGGCTGGCCCATTTACTACCTGATTATCGGAGGTTACGCGTTGGTCATGCTGATTACACTTATCGCCCCTAAAGAAATCATCGGTATAGCCTACGACGCCGGTGGCGTAACTACCTCCACCATTACGGTGCCGCTGGTAACCGCATTGGGCGTTGGACTG
>SKUL01000284.1 GCA_007129985.1 Flavobacteriales bacterium | reverse complement strand
TTTCCATCATCATCGGTATTGCCTTCAAAGACATTGGCGAAAACTTCCTGGCCGGAATTCTGCTCGCATTCAGCAGGCCTTTTCAAATTGGCGACAGAATTGAGGTTGACAACAACAGCGGCCGCGTGCTGCAACTCAATCTGCGCAATACACACCTGCGCACTTCTGACGGACGTGACGTGTTCATCCCCAATAGCCTGCTGGTTAATCGCGTGCTTACCAATTACACCCGGGACGGTCTGATGCGCCACGATTTCTACATTGAAATTGATGATAGTGAAGACATCGGCAAGGTCACCCAGCTCATTCTTAAAACCATGGAAGGCGTGCAGCAGGTTCAGCAAGGACAAAGGCTAAAACCCTTTGTATTGATTGATTCATTTGGATCGAATACAGTTAAACTCAAGGTCTTTTTGTGGCTGAACCTCCGAGAAATTGAAACTTCATCGCCGCTCATTAAAAGTCGCGTAATGAAACGTGTACATGAAATGCTTCAAAGCGAAGGTGTTTCCATGCCCGGCAGCATCGTTGAAATCAAAAACTACGAAAAGCCCGATGCAGGAAACAAATGATTAGCCGCCTGCGTTAGTTGGGTAACTCATTCATTCGTTATGTCAGATCAAAAGAAAATAGCAGCCAAGGTCCCTGTACAATGCCAGTTTGAAGCCGGCAAAAATTACGCGTGGTGTTCCTGTGGCCACTCTGCCAGTCAGCCCTATTGTGACGGCTCACACCGCTCAACCGAAATGAAACCAATGATTGTAAAGGCCGAAAAAGATCAATCAGTCTGGCTCTGCCAATGCAAACAAACCAGCAATCCGCCCTACTGCGACGGGTCGCACAAACACTGTTAAACCAATTTTATGAAACTCGCTATTCTCTGCGGCTCCGTTCGGATGGGCCGAAAAAGTATTCATGTTGCCAATCATCTGGTAAACACATTTGAAGCTAACCCTGCCTTTGATTCGGTTGAACTACTTGACCTTGCGGATTACAATCTTCCCATGATGCAAGAGCGCCGTGGGCAACACCCCAATTTGCCTGCTGCTGCCGAGAAACTCGGCATGACCCTCGAAAGTGCAGATGCCCTTGTGGTGGTAACACCCGAGTACAACGGAAGCTATCCCGGAGTGCTGAAAAACGCGCTGGATTACTATCTGGATGAATACCGTAAAAAACCGGTGGGCATTGTTAGCGTGAGTAGTGGCAGTATGGGCGGAAATTTAGCGCACAAAGAGCTAAGCGTGATGTTTATGCGAATCGGGGCGTTTGTTTCACCCAGTCGGTTGTATGTTTCCGAAGTCGGAAAAATGTTCGAAGAGGACGGTAAAGCCGTGGGCGAAAGATATCTGAAGGCGTCTGCAAAATTTGCCGATGAGTTTGCTTGGTTCACCGGGGCCATTATCGGCGCATCAAGGTAATCGCGCGATTCCGTAACATTTGAATATCGGCAGCGTACAAACTGCGGTGCCACAAAGAGCGCAAACATATCCGCTTCAACTACCGCTCAAGTCGCTTTCTTTCGGGCAACGCATTCAGCTACCCGGCATTTCAGAGAGCAAAAACCTGAAATGGAAGGAAGAACTGAACAAAGCTGCTGACCGCTACCACGAAATTGGTGCATGGGTTGCGGTGGTGTTTAATCTTGTTTTCTCGCTCAACGACTATTTTGTCATTCCGGAAGAATGGTTCCGGTTCTTTGTTTTTCGTGCGGGAGTTTCGGCAGCTACCCTCGTTGCACTACTCACATGGCGGCGCTATAGGTTCCCCTCGGCCTACATGATTTTTGTGCCATACGTGCTCATTTGCATTGAGAACGCCTATATGTGGAGCTACATGGAGGTAGCCGATTTTCAAACGCATACTCTAGCGTATATGGCCATATACATAGGTGCGGCTATGCTCATTGTATGGCAATACTATTTCTCGGTTGCAGTGGTGACAATTTCCATTCTCGCCAATATTATCTTTCTGAAAGCCAATAGCCAATTGACTTTGAACGAAATCATGACAAATGGCGGAATTCTGGTAGGCTCAGTAGCTTGCTTTTCGGTGCTGCTCATCCAAACGCGCTACAGGCTGAACAAACGAGAGATTATTGCGCGACTGCAACTTGCCGAGTCCAAGCGCATTCTTCAACAGCAAAAAGAAATCATTGAGGAAAACCACCGTGATATTACCGACAGTATCCGCTATGCCGAAAAGATTCAGCACAGCATGTTGCCGGATCCCGGCTTGCTCACTGAGATGGTGAGCGAGTCATTTGTGTTTTTCAAGCCCAGAGATATCGTGAGCGGAGATTTTTACTGGTTCCACAACTCAGGAAAACACGTTACCATTGCCACTGTTGACTGCACCGGCCATGGGGTACCCGGTGCCCTGATGAGTATGTTGGGGCATTCGTTGCTGAGCAGAGCTGTTGTTGATAATCATGAGACCGACCCGGCCAGGATTCTTGATTTTATGCGCCATGGCGTCATTCAATCCCTGAAGCCCAATGGTACAGATGCAGCCGCAGGCGGAATGGACATGAGCATTTGTGTGATAAATCGGGAGACCAGTGTTTTGAGTTTCGCAGGAGCTTTCAACCAGCTCGTAATGGTTCGCAACACTGAAGCCACGCAGATTTCCGCCGACCGCATGCCGGTTGGAGCCTATCAGGGAAAAGACCACGAGCCATTCAAAACACAGCGAGTAAATATTGAACCCAACGACCGTTTCTACATGTTTTCTGATGGTATCACGGATCAATTCGGAGGACCAAAAAACAGGAAATTCGGGCCCAAGCAATTGCGCGAATTTCTTTCTCAAATTCACCACTACCCCATGCACAGGCAAAGCGAAATGATTAAACATCAATTCAATAATTGGAAAGGCAACGAAGAGCAAATTGACGATATAGTGATGATTGGATTCAGGGTTTGATATCACCACCTGAAATCCCCTATATTTGGCAGACCTATTTGCTATTAGTGTTTATAAACTGGTTATTGCCGTACTCTCCTTGTTTTCCATTGCGCTGCTCAGCGCTTCTGTATTTATGCCCAAAGGCTCCGAAGTGGCCCGGCTTATTGGCTACTACGACTTCGGGTTGTGCCTCGTATTTCTGTACGATTTCTATATTCAGTTTTCAAGAGCCAAAAGCAAAACCCGTTACTTCTTCACCTACGGTTGGCTCGATTTACTCTCTTCAATACCCATGATCGGTACATTTAGATATGCCAGATTTTTCAGGGTATTCAGGATATTCAGGGTCGTAAAGTCTCTCAACCTTTTGTGGATCTTCTTACGAAGTCACCGTCGCTCGTCATTATATGGCATCGTTGTGCTCCTTATCTCATTGTCTGTAATTGTGTGTTCGGTAGCTGTGCTTTATGTTGAAAAAGACGTAGGTAATATCCGTACAGCCGATGAGGCACTCTGGTGGACCTTTGTTTCCATCACAACGGTTGGGTACGGCGACTTCTACCCTACCACAGTGCTGGGGAGATTCATATCTGTGTTACTGATTATAAACGGACTGGTAGCATTCGGAACGATTCTTTCCTATATGAACGAAAAGCTGGCCGCCATCAAGGATGCAGGCCCCGACACGGGCAGGGAGCTCTGATTTCACAGGTCAAACCGACCCCTTTTACTCATTGAATAGCAAGACTCGTGTAAGGTGAAATCGGAGTGCACTGCGATGATGATTTCCACAGATTCCTGCGGTAATTAGGTTTGTTCGCTGTGCTTAGGCAAAGACACAATCCTAATCATATTTGGACATGGCGGAAGTTTGAGTAATTTTAACCAAGGTGATTTTTTATCACATCACCTCTGATAGTGCTGAAAATATGCTACGTATGCCTATAGTTGCGTCGATCTTTTGCCCTTGATATACTGTTTAAGATATAGCCGCCTTCATTTTTCAAGCTGATGCGTGAATCCGTTCTCAATGCGCTTTTACAGCTTTTTGCGCTGGTTACAGAAACCTCCGAACAGGAAGGTGACTCACTCGCTCATGCGCAGGTAAAAGCCTTCCTGACTCCCCGTGTAGCTCCTGAAAAACTAGAGGAATACCTGGGTCAGTTTAACGATTACTTTCGTGCTTTTCACAAACCGGTGAGGCCCGACAGTGAAAAATCGGCCCGTAAAAAAAGCTCACTCAGCTCTGTAAAAGTACTGATGCTCTGCGAAGAAATCAACGAAGAGCTTATAAGGCCTGAAAAAATTACAGTTCTTCTCCGGTTGATTGAATTTGTGGACAAAGGCGGGCAGATTGCTTTTCGCGAAACGGGGTTTCTGCACACGCTTACACGCATTTTTAACATTGACGAATCTGTTTACCGGCTTATTGACCATTTCGTCACAGGTAGCGCGGCATCGCATGATCAACTGCTTTACATTTCCCCATCCGGTAATGCCAAACGCCGGTTTCTCCGCAAAGACATGAACGGCCAACTGGTAGCCCTTGTGTTACCTGAAAGCGGCGATGTGTATGTTCGCCTTCAAGGCTATGAAAAGGTTCAGCTGAACAGCGAAGCATTAGAACCCGACACTGTGTACCAAATGGAACGCGGGAGTCTGCTTTCCGGCGACACGATTGGACACATCTACCAAAGCGAGATACTGCATCACTACTTCCGTGCAGATTTTTCACAACACATACTTTTCGAGGCCAAAGAGATTACGCATCAGTTTAGTGATGGGTCTGCAGGGCTGCACCCAATGAGCCTGCACGCCACTTCAGGTCAGCTTATTGGCATGATGGGGGCTTCAGGAGCAGGCAAGTCCACCCTACTCAATGTTCTCAACGGAAATCTGCCGTCCCATACGGGAAGCATCAACATCAATGGCATAGAAACCGCGAGCAGCGAGGCTAAAAAATGGATTGGCTACGTTCCTCAGGACGATCTACTTATTGAAGAATTAACCGTTTTTGAAAACCTATACTACAACGGCCGACTTTGCTTACCCGGCCTCAGTGAATCCGAACTTACAGCACGAATAGATAGTCTGCTTGACCGTATTGACCTGCACACAACCAGAAACCTGCGCGTGGGTTCGGTGCTCGATAAGCTTATCAGTGGCGGACAACGAAAACGGCTGAATATCGCATTGGAACTGCTCAGAGAGCCCGCCATTCTTTTTGTGGATGAGCCCACCAGCGGACTGTCATCGCAGGATTCAGAAATGGTGATGGGACTCCTCAGGCAGCTCACTTTCAAGGGGCAACTGGTTTTTGCGGTCATTCATCAGCCCTCTCCGCATCTTTACAAACTGTTGGACAGGCTGATACTCCTCGATAAGGGCGGGCGACTTGTGTACAACGACCATCCCATGACCGCACCGGCCTGGTTTAGAGAAAGAGCCGGTTATGTAGATGCCACAGGGCAAACCAGCAAAGGTGCGGCCTATGCTGACCCGGATGAAATGCTGCGAATCCTCGAAGCGCGCGAAGTAGATGAATTTGGTCGAAGGACTCAAAACAGGGTGCGCTCTCCACAGGAATGGTACGACATATACCGGCAACAGAAAACCAAAGGGGAAACTCCTACTCCGCAAGACGAGGCCCTTTCCACCACAGCATCAAGCAAATACAACACTCCCGGTGCATGGGAACAATTCACCGTTTATTTTGCCCGCAACCTGAAATCCAAGCTGCGCAACAGGTCGTACATGGTCATTGCCTTGCTTGAGGTTCCGATTCTGGCTGCCATGATTGGCTATTTTACCCGCTACGCAGCAGGAACGAATGACGACCCGAGCGCATATTTGCTCTGCTACAACAAGAATCTGCCGGCCTTTCTCTTTATGAGCATTGTGGTGGCCATTTTTGTTGGATTGCAGATAAGTGCCGAGGAAATTATTCGCGACCGCAAAATGCTTAAACGCGAATCATTCCTTAATCTGAGTAGGTTTAGCTACCTCAATAGCAAAGTATTGTATCTCGTTTTCTTATCTGCCATACAAGTTGTGTTGTTGGTGCTGATAGGTAACCTATGGATGGGAATTGAGGGGCTTTGGCTGACCTTTCTCGCCGTCCTCTTCCCTACTTTCATTTTTGCCAACCTCTTGGGATTGAACATTTCCTCAGCCCTGAAATCGGTGGTTACCATTTACATTCTGGTGCCCTTTCTTGTAGTTCCCCAATTGCTGCTCAGCGGGGTGATTGTTGATTTCGACACCCTGCAAAGCCCTGAAAAACAAGGTCAGGGAACGCCGCTTGTGGCCAACATGATGGTTTCGCGCTGGGCCTACGAAGCCTTGGCTGTGGGGCACTTCAAGCAAAACAAATTCAACCGCCATTTCTTTGATGACGAGCGCGAAAAGAACGAGGCCTTGTTCATGTTTTCGCTGCGAATTCCAAAGTTGCAAACCATCAATGAGCAGAGCGCCGAACTTGCTGGTAAAGAGTTAGAAAAAGCCAAACTGGAGAGTAATCTTGGTTTGCTGCGCGACGAAATAGCACAGTTTCATGCCGCCGGTTTGCTGAAATTCAGCGAGTATGAAAAGATTGTACCGGAGCGTTTCAACACCCTCACTTCCGAGTTGCTCGGAGCCTGGCTGCGCGAAATGGAGCGCATCCACCGAAAAAAATGGCAGTTGGCCGACGACCGGATTCGCACTACCCATGCAGAACTTGACGAGTTGTTTGCCCATCAGGGCGGTGCCACGATGTTAATGGAAAAGCATCACAACGAAAAACTCGAAAATCACCTTCGCAACCAGCAGGAATTACAAAAGCTACGTGAAGTAAATGGGCGTCTGATTCGCAAAGCCGATTACATTTATCAGACCCCATCGCACCCCTTAGGCGGTGCGCCATTCTACTCACCGGAAAAGCGAATGGGAAATCAACTCATTGACACAACCCGGTTCAACATCGGGGTCATTTGGGCCATGAACCTCCTTCTTTACGTGGCCCTTTTGGGAGGCTGGTTGAAGAGGTTTTTACGGTGGTCAGGCCGCCTGGGAAGACAATAGAGAAAATCCTAAATCAAATCAGTCGGCTAGCGACACTCAGCATCATGACCCCGTCGCTTGCGGTCGCGCGCCAGGTCTTTGCGAGCCTTCTTCACTTCGCGCTCCAACTGTTTTGTGTTTCTGAGGAAAGGCGACTTCTTGACCGCATTGCTGTACAATCCACGCGCTTCTTCTTCCCTGCCTAATTCCTGCAAATAAAGCACCTCCAGTACAGAGCCATGCGACAAGGTTAGTGCACTGTGATGGTCTTTCCCCTGACGCACTACAACCAACGCCGAGTCTGTCATACACTCGCGGGCAAGGTCAACCGAATTCACATTGTGGTATCCGACAAGAGATTTCAGGATAGAGCCACAACCGGTAATCATGGCAGATGAACTAATTATGGCGATAAGACCAATAAGGGTGGTCGCTTTCATGGGTTGGATTTGCCGCGAAGGTAATGATTATCGCTTCACAACGAGGGCTGCCGGAATTTGTGAACAAAAGCGAAGCCCACTTCGTTTTGACATCGAAATCTGATTCAATCCTTGGGAACTGCTATTTTTGCAGCCCAAATCTGCAAACCCGAAAACGATGATGTACCTGAGTTCAGAACGCGCCGAAAACCTGAAATTTATTGAGCAAAGTGCCCGTGATTTTGCGGAACAACACATCCGCCCTGATATGATGAAATGGGACGAAAGTCAGGAGTTTCCGGTGGAAACTTTCAAGAAAATGGGCGAGCTCGGCTTTCTGGGCGTACTGGTACCCGAAGAATACGGCGGTGCCGGCATGAGCTATCAGGAGTACATCTCTGTGATTGTGGAAATTGCCAAGGTTTGCGGCTCTATTGGTCTTTCGGTTGCAGCACATAATTCACTGTGTACCGGCCACATTCTCCAGTTTGGAAATGAAGAACAAAAGAAAAAGTGGTTACCTAAACTCGCTACCGGTCAATGGATTGGCGCTTGGGGGCTGACCGAAACAGGAACAGGTTCCGACGCGGGAGGTATGGCCACTACCGCCGAAAAAGACGGTGATTATTACGTGCTAAATGGCTCCAAGAACTTCATTACGCACGCCATCAGTGGCGAAATTGCTGTGGTGATTGCGCGTACCGGCGAAAAAGGTGACTCTCGCGGCATGACCGCCTTTGTGATTGAGAAAGGCACCCCCGGTTTCAGCGGTGGAAAGAAAGAAGACAAACTCGGGATGCGTGCCAGCGAAACAGCAGGTCTGTTCTTTGACAACTGCCGTGTGCACAAAGATAACGTGTTGGGCAAAGAGGGCGAAGGCTTTATCCAGGCCTTGAAAGTGTTGGACGGAGGACGTATTTCTATCGCTGCCCTCTCTATCGGTATCTCTCGCGGAGCTTACGAATGTGCGCTGAAATATTCTAAAGAGCGCGAGCAATTCGGTCAGCCCATTGCACATTTTCAGGCCATTGGCTTTAAGCTGGCTGACATGGCCACCAAAATCGAGGCATCAGAACTTCTCACCCGCAACGCTGCCTACCTCAAGGAAAACGGCATGCCTATGACCAAAGAATCGGCCATGGCGAAATACTACGCCTCTGAGGCTTCGGTTTGGATTTCGAACGAGTCGGTGCAGATTCACGGCGGATACGGCTACACCAAAGAATTTCCGGCCGAGAAGTACTACCGCGATTCAAAGCTTTGCACCATTGGCGAAGGAACTTCTGAGATTCAGAAGCTGGTTATTTCGCGCCACTTGCTAAAGGACTAGGCTCTGTTGTTCTCTTTGCCGCGCGGCTCCCTGCGAGGAAACCGCTGGTCCATGCGTGCTGAAAGTTAAAGCCCCCTGTAACGCCATCCACGTTCAGTATTTCCCCGACGAAAAAGAGTCCGGGATGATTGAGGCACTCAAAAGTTTTGAGGTTCACTTCCGACAAATCAATGCCGCCACAAGTGACAAATTCCTCTTTAAACGTGGTTTTTCCGCTGACCTCAAACTTGCTGCGCACCAGTTGTTCAGTAAGCAGATTCAGCGCGCGGTTCGATTGCTCTGACCAAGGTTTTTCGATGATGCCGGCACGCTCAAGCAGACGATTCCAAAGCCTTCCGGGTAAGTCAAACATGGGATGAGCCGCGGGATTCTGCCGAGGATGCTGCTCACGGCGGTTCATGAGTTCGTTTCGCACTTCCTCCTCTCCCATGGCCGTCCAGTTGATAAGCGCACTAAAGCGGTAACTACGCTCGTGCAAATCGCGCGCTGCCCACGCCGAAAGCTTGATGACAGCCGGACCACTGAAGCCCCAATGCGTGATGAGTAATGGCCCCTCTTCCTTCCATTTTGTGCCTTCAATCTGGACCGTGGCCCTCGGCACCGACAGCCCCATCAGGTCGCTCATACCGCCATTCGGAACATTGAAAGTAAAGAGTGAAGGGACAGGACTTATTGTTTTCAGGTTCAATGACTCAAACAAAACATAATCCGACTCTTTCGAGAATCCTCCGGCGGCAATAATCAGGTTTGGCGTGAGCAGTTCTGCACCCGTTTTCGAGCGGAGAAGATACGTTCCATCAGACTTCTTTTGCAAGGATTGAACAGCCCACGCTGTGCGGATTTCTACTCCGGCTTTCGCGGCTTCTTTCATCAAGCAGTTCACAATGCTGGCAGAGCTATCGGAAACAGGAAACATCCGCCCGTCAGCTTCGGTTTTTAAGGCCACTCCCCGACTCTCGAACCATTTGACTGTGTGCTGCGTACCGAAAATGTCGAACGCTTTTTTAAGTTCCTTGCCACCGCGCGGATAGCGCCGCACCAGCTGGCTGGCGTGCGGACAAGCATGGGTTACGTTGCAACGCCCTCCACCACTGATGGCTACTTTGGTAAGCAGCTTTTGCGTTTTCTCGAGCAATACCACTCGCCGACCCGTTTGTGCGGCATGAATGGCTGCGAAAAATCCCGCAGCGCCACCTCCCACAACGACAATCGGGCAACTTTCCATCAGGCCTCAACAGATTGAATAGCGCGACGCAATACCTCTGCCGAATGCATAAGTTGCTCGTGCTCCTGTTCGTCGAGGCGCGGCTCCAAAACGCGCTCCACACCGTTTCCACCCACCAGGCAGGGCAGCGAAAGAGCCACGTCTTTCAAGCCATAGGCCTCTTCTATCACCACGGAAAGCGTAACCACGCGGCGGTCATCGCGCAGAATGTATTTCACCAGAGAAGCTGTCACCAAACCAATCGCGTGGTTGGTAGCTCCCTTTCTGCGAATGATTTCCTGCGCTGCTTTGCGCACTTTGTCGCGGAAGACACCCTCGCGTTCAGGATTCCAGTCCTCCCAGTTTCGCAGCGAAATACCGCCAATACTCGCCTTTGACCAAAACATAACAGACGAGTCGCCGTGTTCGCCAAGTACATCCGCCTGAATGCTCTTAGGTTCTATACCCATCTCTTCGCCAATCATTTCGCGCAAACGCACCGAGTCGAGGAAGGTTCCGGTTCCAATCACCTTTCCGACAGGCAAACCGGTAAATTTTTGGTAATAGTAAGTAAGCACATCCACCGGATTCGACACCACCACCAGTACGCCTCGAAAGCCTAGTAATTCCTCCGAAATCTTACGGGTTATCTCAATGTTCTCCTTGAGCAATTCCAATCTACTCTCGCCGGGCTTACCCCCACGACCGGCCGTAACCACCACCACATCGCAATTGTGCATTTCGCGGATGGATGCTGAACGTGCATTAAAAGCAGGTAAAAACGATGAGCCATGATTGAGATCCATCGCCTCGCCCTCTGCAATTCCTTCGCGTACATCGTTGAGCAAAAGATTTTTGGTAACTCCATTTTGAAGCAATGAAATAGCAATGCTGCTTCCTACCCAGCCCATTCCGATGATTCCTACTGTGCTACCCTTCATCACTTTACGTATTTGCTGTTTGAATTCTGTTCATGACAACCAAGACCTCTTGCGGCGGCAGATTCATGTTGCTCGCCATGGCGTAAAGCTCGTCCAGAATGCGCTCTTCACTGTGGACAGCCTGACCCTGATTGAGAAAGCCATTATCGGTGAGGTATTCCCGCAGTTGTACTTTGTTCGCGTCGCGGAAGCCCTTTAATTCACCCAATTCGATACGAGCGAGAAAATCAGCCGTATCTCCTCTTAAATCATCTAACAAGACGGAGGCTTTGTCAATAAAAGTTGGGCTAAACGCTCCGGACTCCTGCAACACTTCTCTATCAATGTGCTTTGGTCGTCCTTGATTGTGAAGGATTTGCCATTTTTCAATCAGTGAAGCGCGTTTTTGCCAAAGTTCATAGCGCATGGGCCAATCAGGACCTGCAAAATGGGGCGGCTTGTCTTTCAAGAATCTGAATTGTCCCCATGATCTAAGTTGGTACTGCAGGCATTGATACATGGTGTTCGGGTCGTCCATGAGGTACCAGATATGCAGGCGTTCAAGGTTATCACGGCGCAAATCAAAACGTGGCACTTTGATAGCACGTCCGTAACTCTGGTGATCGTGGCCTTGCGGTGAAGGAATGGAAGGCAAATCAATTTCAGGGGCCTGTTCGGGAATATCAGCCGCCTGGCCTGTGCCTCCTTCGAGCGAAACTACGACGTGCTCAACGTCATCGTGGTCTGATAAGTGCCTTTGCCATTTGCCCACTTCGTCCATTTGTGCGGTGAAGTAAAACACCTGGCGTCCGGTGCGGGCAATCTGCACAAGCGCATCCATGATGGCTTCGGCGCGCACATCGTCGCTGTTGCCCAACAACTCGTCGGCAAAAAGCGGAAAACGATAATTCCGCTCCTGTGTTTCGATATAGGCCAGTCGCACGGCCAGCAGCAGTTGAATACGCGTTCCGGTGGACAGCTCATTGAGCGCGTGCCCCGTTTTATTGACCTCGTCGTAAGCGCGAAAGGACTTGTCTGCTTCATTTCCTAACCTCAAGGAATAGCGCTGCTTGGTAATGGTTTGAAAAAGGCTATCCGCCCGCTGAAGAAGTTTCGATTCAATTCCGCTCTGGTAAGCCGAGCGTATGGTCTGCAGCCACAGGTGGCCCGTGCGCTGGGCGATGTTCTCCTCAAAATGAGCCTCAAGGTTCTGCAGAGCGTCGTCTTGTTTGGCGAGCAATTTCTCAAGGTCGGTGCTTCGGAGGCTTTCAGAAACCAGGGTGTTGATTTCTACAATCTGCTCACGAAGGGCCGACGTTTCAGCTTCCAGCCCGTGAAACCTATTCTGCCAAAGGAGAAGCTCATCATAGGTAAGCGTCTCAATAACATTTGCCTCGGACTGCGATTGGGCTGTTGAGTTAAACCGGGATTTTGTGTTCTCAAGGTGAAGCTGGGCGCGGTTCACATCCATCTTTACTTTTTCGTATTCCGCAAGTTGGGTCAAGCGCCTACGAAGTTCATGTTCCTCGCTTTCGTTGAGTTGTGCGCGCTCAAAAATCTTTGCAATCCGGTTTTTCAGCTCTTCGCTTCGCTCCTTCTCAAACTCTAATGCGCGCTGGTTTTGTGCCATCTCTGAAATGAGACCGGCATATCGGTTGAATTTCGACAAGAGACCATCCCAGGTGCTTTTCGCTGAAACATGGTCAGTTGCCGGTAGGACTTTCCACTTCGCAAACCGGGCATTGATTGCTTGAAGTGTTTCCGAGACTTCGCTTTTTAAATTCTGTAATTCCTTCCCTGCGGCTTCGAGCTTGTCGCAAGACTGGTGCCACGCGATGGCATGTTTGAAGAGCCAAAAAAGCGATGATGGTGACGCATCCGGTTCGGTCTGAACCCCTAGCGTGTGGAGCGCTGCTGCCCACTTGCTGCGTTGTGCTTCGCAGTCTGATTCGGAAGTATGGAGCTGTTGATTGAGAGACTGAATCCTATCCTGCAAGCTTTTACGCTCCGTAGATTGTTGCAGCAATTCGGCAAGTTGAGCCAGGCTTGAAGCGACTTCAGGAGCCGACCATTGAGCAGGCACTGCGAGCTTGAGCCTGCGGTAATCATCTTCGTAAACATGGGTTTTGCCATGGTCTGACGGTTTTTTACCGCGCGATTGCACTAGCATGACCACAGCGACCATAACAAACAGCAGGCCGGCCCAAATCACCACGGGAAACCAATGAGCAGCTATTATGGAAATGGCAGCTGCGGAAAGTAAAATCCAAAGAAGTGAGGGTATTTCTCCGGAACTCGACACTGTGTTTTCGGCCTTGAGCCAGTTACCCAAAAGTGACAATCCCTGGGTGAGTTCTGAATCTGCCGGAAGTTCAGAGCTCATTTGCTTCATCTTGTTTTCGAGTTGATTAATTTCGCCTTTTAAGTGGGTAACACGGGCATGTGCTTCGAAAAACTGTTGCCAGGCAGCCTCTGAATCGCTGACACTTTCGGGCGACCAATTATTTCGAGAAAGCCCCTCATCACGCAGTCCCAATTGCTTTGCAGCGGAGGCACGCTCAATCTGCGCATCCGTTTCGCGCCGACGAGCATTTCGGGTTTCATTCTCTAATTGTTCCAGACGCCTGAGATGGTCGTCTGTATCTTTTTTGTCGGCCTCGGGCAAATCACTTTCAGGCAGGTTGAGTTGAGCCAGATCTTCTTTGAGGCGCCTTATCTCCTCTTCCGCCTTGCTGATGTTTTTCCGGTGCCCTGCCCATTCGCTGCGGTACTTTTCAAGATTTTCTGCATCATCTTCGCGAAGATTCGCAAGCGAAGGGTCGTACAACTTCAACTGGTCTGAAGCCTGTTCCAGTTTTTGCCGTGCTTCGTTTAGCTCCAGGGCCAGTTCAACCAGCCGTCGTTTGCTCAACTCGTTTTCTTTCTCCTTCAGCTCCTTCCTGATGGATTCCAGCCTTGATTGCTTGGTTGAAACCTCTTTCTGTGCATCGGCTTTGGCAGACACCTCGCGGTTCGCCTCCAACCAATTTTGGTAGGGTTGAATCCTTGTCGTAGTGCTTTTATCGTTGAATCCAAGCTTGTTGCCCGCAGCTTCCAGATTGATGCCGCCGCTGAGCTGCGTGTGAATCCGGTCTGCAATGTCGCTGTCATCGGCCATGGCCATTTCGTGCAAGGCCAAAAGGTAGCGAGGCTGATTATCGCCGCCTTCAACCGGCAACTCGCCCGGATTCCCGTTTTGCTGCACACTTGCAGAACCGTAATTCAGCTCAACCCTGAATTCAGACTCGCCGTCGGTAATGCCTGCGCTGAGCTTTGTTTTATTGTCGGGTTTTTGCCACACAGCGGCTTGCATGGCACGAGCGAGTGAGCTCTTGCCCGAGGCATTTGGGCCTGTAATGATGTTGATGTGCGGCTTAAACGAACCCTCTACGCGCAAACCATCACGAAATCCGGGCATTTGGGAAATCTGAATATCCCGAATCTGCAATCGGCGATGTTTTTGGGCCGGTGATGGATTATCGCTCATCTCAGTTTTCGCGGGTTTGTTGCAACATTTCACCGAGCAGGCGGTACGCTGTATCCAGGAGATAATCTTTACCAAGCTCCTTATGGTTTTCTACGGGCGACCGGTCTCTTCCCTCCTGTCGCAGCGGCTGATAGGCGCTTTGGGTCGACAATTGCTCGTACTGCTTCAGCCAGGCTTTGGAGAGGGCAACAACTTCGGGAGCATCCGAATTTTGCTCAAGTTTCAGGATATAATCGGCCAGCAAACCCACAGGTGAGGCCTGTTTTGCCAGCTCAGAAATATCGCCAATAGCCGGTGTAACATGTACATGCGCCTTCCTGATGCGAACAGCCATTCCGTCGAGGTTTCTGTCGAAATCCTGAAGGTTTTGGCCAAAAATGCTCAGAATGGCATCCGGTTCAGCGTAGCTACCCGACACATGGAGGTCAAAAACCAATTGTTGGGGCATCATTTCTTCGGCTCGGATTTCTTTGGTCCGGTCTTCCAACGTGTTGAGCAAAAGGCTTCGAACACCATGCTCGTTCTCAGTTTCTGATACATCAATGCGCAAATCCTCATAGCGCACCGGCGAAAGTGCCAGATGTCGTATTCTAATCTCTCCCGATTGGCTGATTTCCAGCCACAGCGGTCCGTGCGTATCCTTTTCTTTTGGGCTGAGTGCCTGAGGAGAGCCGGGATAGTGGATTTCTACCCCTTGTTCTACATTCTGAAAAGGCTTGTGGATATGCCCCAATAGCCAGAATTGAACGCCTTTTCTTCGAAGATCGCTGATATTCAGAGGCGCATAATGGGAAGCGGCAAACAAATCGCCGTGCAACAGGCCAATCCGGATGTTGGCAGCATTGAGGGGCTTGTCGGCTAAATCGGAAAGCGGCGAATCGAAAACGTGCTGCGTCGGAAAAGACCAGCCCACAAAAGAGATTGCGGTGTTGTTGCGCTCAAAGGATTTTTCTTCCCACGCGCCGTTTTGCCCAAGCAGGTGAATCATGCCGCTGTGCTTTTCGGTGATGATGGAAGGCAGCACATCAAAATCGTGGTTACCTGACACCATAAACACCGCGATACCGGCCTCCTGAAGCTTGTCGAAACCATCGAGCAGCGCACCCACTGCTTCAAAAAAGCGGTTCTCCCTGTCAATGATATCACCGGACAACAGGATTGCATCGGCTTGATGGCGAATAGCATAATCCACCATCAGATTCCAAACCTCACGGGTAGGAAGCACTCCACCGGCTGAAATAGCCGTAGAACTCCGTCCGAGATGCAAATCTCCCGTGGCCAGCAGTTTAATCATTTTCGGAGTGGTTTATTTACCATGCCCCGAAGATACACATCTGTGGGAAAGTGCCATCAGGCGAAACTGTGACTTGAAAAAGCTGTTTCGAGCTTGTGAATGAGCTGTAGTCATGGTTATTTTTGCCCTTCTAGACGAGAAAAATGGTCTTTGAGTTAAAAAGCACAGCACGGAGTAGCAGTTTGAATGTGCTGATTTTCGGGGTGTGGCGCAGTTGGTAGCGCGCTACGTTCGGGACGTAGAGGTCGCTGGTTCAAGTCCAGTCACCCCGACGAAAAAAATGATTTGCTCGGATTAAAAATTGCGCTAATTTTGCAGCGCCTTAATCGAAAGGCACCTTTTTAAGAGGTCTGGTAGTTCAGTTGGTTAGAATACCTGCCTGTCACGCAGGGGGTCGCGGGTTCGAGTCCCGTCCAGACCGCTAAAGCCTTGGGAGTTTGCTCTCAAGGCTTTTTTGTTTTCCTTGATTTTCTTAGGATTGTGAAATATATGCCCGTCATCCCCAACACGGTTGGGGACGGGTTCGAGTCCCTGCTCTGAAATTCCAAAAGACCAAATGAGTCTTTATAAGTTCACAATGAACTTCTGGATTCGACGTTTTATTCAAAAACTTTCCGCGCAAGAACCTTTGGTTATTCATGGTGAAGTATTGTTATTTTTGAACTCATAATGAATCACATGGTATACATAATATACACAGAAAAGCACGACAAGTACTACCGTGGCTACTCAATTAATCCGTTCAGAAGATTGGAGCAGCACAACAATGGAGAAAGCAAGTACACCAGTAATTACGCGCCCTGGAGGTTGGTCTACATACAGTCTTACGAGTCAAAAGCTGAAGCCTTGAAACGAGAGAAAGCTTTGAAGAAATACAGCAAGTATCAATTGAAAGATTTGATTAGATCGACACTTAACGAGCTGTGATTGGGAATACCTGCCCGTCATCCCCAACAGCGTTGGGGACGGGTTCGAGTCCCGTCCAGACCGCTAAAGCCTTGGGAGTTTGCTCTCAAGGCTTTTTTTGTTTTTAAATCATCCATCCGCGAAGTCAGATTATTTGAACACACCGGGCTTTGGCCTACCCTTTGCTTTCATGAATGAAAACACAGCCATGAAAGCTTCAAAATCTTTGGTTCTGACTCTCTTTTGCGGATGGATTATCGCCTTTGCACCCATTACCGGCGTTGGCCAAACCATTGCTCCTGCCCTATCAACTCAGGCAGATACCACCTTTCACTACTTTGTAAACGGAGCGGTTTCTGTAATCAGAACACCGTGGACCAACGGCGCATGCGAAACCATTCTCTTTGACCTATATGGTGCGGAAACCTACCGTATTGAGGAATATCGCATGAGTTTTTCAGTGATTGCGAGTTTGTCCTTTCACGAAAATGGCGGTGTTAAACAAGCCAAGATCTCCACCAACCCCGGTGCGAGCATGTATCACTACGAAAGCGTCATCACCTTTAATAGTACCAACACCCCTGAAGCGCGTCATGATACCCAATGGCCTGCGCACAGCATTGAAGAGAGCATGGGTAAACGCTATTTCTGGCATCGCAACGAAGGCAAATGGATGGAAAAAGAAGTGATTAAGTGCTTTGCTCCCAGGGAAAAACCGTAG
>SKUL01000163.1 GCA_007129985.1 Flavobacteriales bacterium | reverse complement strand
GGAAATGTAGTTGGTTCAAACATCGCCAACCTGGGTTTGGTGATGGGGCTGGTGGCGCTCATTTTTCCGCTTACCACCGACCGCGGTGCAGCTACGCTTGATTGGCCCGTGATGATGGCGGCTTCCTTGCTCTTTTTTCTGATGGCTTTCGACGGTGTAATTAGTCGTCTGGAAGCCTCCTTCCTTCTCCTTCTCTTTGTGCTCTACGTGGTTTATTCCATTCTGAAATCCCGAAAAAATATGCGTGTGGAGGAAGGCGATAGCGATTTTACTCCGCTAAGGGAGCCACTTTCGACACCACTTTGGAAGTTGTTGCTCATGATTACCTTGGGAAGCGCAGGGCTCTTTTTTGGTGCCCGATGGTTTCTGCAAGGTGCCGTAGAAATGGCCGAGATATTCGGCGTCAGTCAACACGTGATTTCCGTGACACTCATAGCTTTCGGTACCTCGGTGCCCGAACTGGCTACATCGGCCATCGCGGCCTTCCGAAAGCAAGCCGATATTTCAGTAGGTAATCTTCTCGGCTCGAACAGCTTCAATATTCTGGCCATCATGGGAATTACTGCGGCCATCAAAGATGTACCGGTGAGCTCAGTTGTGGTAAATAGTGATTTGCTGTGGATGCTCGGTATTGCTGCACTCGTACTGCCTTTTCTTGTTATCGGTAAGAAAATATACCGGTGGCAAGGAGCAATACTTTTCGCACTTTACATTGCTTATATCTATCTCGTGATTTCAAAAGGTGTGTAAAAAGAAGGGGTGTTGTTGATAAAATGACCGATTTTTCGAATTACCCCCCTGAAAAAGTAGGGTACATTTGCCGAAAATAAACTTTTTGCCATGGCAACCCTGCGATTTAAAGCCCTCGAAGATCTTCAAAACAGACTACCCATTCAGGTAGATTCACCAGCCGCGCGCGTTTCGCAATACTACGGCGAGAATGTATTTAACGGCGATGCAATGCGCGAGTACCTCACTCCTGAGGCATACAAGAGCGTAAAAGCCGCCATCAACAGCGGTCTCACTATTGACCGTCGCGTAGCAGATCAGGTAGCTTCGGCCATGAAAGACTGGGCCATTTCTAAAGGTGCCACTCATTACACTCACTGGTTTCAGCCTCTTACTGGAGCAACGGCCGAAAAGCACGATTCGTTCTTTGACTACTATGAAGAGGGTAGGGGAATTGAGCGCTTTGAAGGAACCATGTTGGTGCAACAGGAGCCTGATGCATCCTCGTTTCCAAGTGGAGGCTTGAGAAACACTTTTGAGGCCCGTGGCTATACTGCCTGGGATCCTTCGTCACCCGCGTTCATAATAGGTAGAACACTTTGTATTCCCACCATTTTTCTTTCATACACAGGAGACGCACTCGATTATAAGATGCCGCTTCTCCGGGCGCTTAACGTAATAGACAAGGCTGCGACAGAAGTTTGTCGCTACTTTTATCGGGATGTGAACAAGGTTGTAACAACCTTGGGCTGGGAGCAGGAGTACTTTTTAGTAGATGCTGCACTGTACAACGCTCGCCCTGATCTGGTTCTTGCAGGCAGGGCACTTTTCGGACACAACCCTGCAAAAGGGCAGCAGCTCGACGACCATTATTTCGGGAGTATAGCAGAACGCGCCATGTCATTTATGCGCGATTTTGAGATCGAAGCACTTCGGCTTGGGATCCCAGTCACGACCCGTCACAACGAGGTGGCGCCGAATCAGTTTGAGGTAGCTCCCAAGTTTGAGGAAGCCAACCTTGCCAATGACCATAACCTATTGCTGATGGATTTGCTGGAGAAAATTGCACGTAAGCACCGTTTTCGTGTGCTTCTGCACGAGAAGCCATTTGCAGGATTGAATGGCTCTGGCAAGCACAACAACTGGTCCCTGGCGACCGATACGGGCATCAACCTTCTCAGTCCGGGAAAGAACCCAAAAAGCAACCTGCGTTTCCTCACTTTCGTGGTCAACACAATTAAGGCCATTAGCGAGTACCCGGATGTGCTGCGTGCCAGCATTGCCTCTGCGAGCAATGATTTGCGTTTGGGAGCCAATGAAGCCCCGCCGGCAATCATGTCGGTGTTTATCGGCTCGCAATTAACCCAAATTCTGGATGACCTTGAAAAAAGCATCAAGGCGGGTAAAATGACACCCGAGCATAAAACGGAGTTGAAGCTGAACATTGGTAAAATACCTCAATTGCTTATTGACAACACGGACAGAAACCGCACTTCGCCATTTGCATTTACGGGTAATAAGTTTGAATTCAGGGCAGTGGGTTCCACTGCCAATTGCGGTTCTGCCATGGTGGCCCTTAATGCTATTGTAGCCAATCAGTTGCATGATTTCAAAAAAGCAGTCGACAAACGCATTGAAGGAGGAAACGGTAAAGACGAGGCCATTTTAAAGGAGCTCCAGAAGTTGATTAAGGAGAGTAAAACCATCCGTTTTGAAGGAAATGGATACGGAGACGAATGGGTGAAAGAGGCTGCCAGACGCGGATTGAGCAACCTGCCGGATACGCCACGTGCTATTGAAGTACTTGAGCGGCCTGCCGTTCAGAAGTTGTTCGCAAACCTGGAGATTTTGTCTGAGCGTGAAATGCACGCCCGCATCGAAACCGAATTGGAAAAATACATGATGCAGGTTCAGATAGAATCTCGTGTAGCGGGCGACCTCGCTCAAAATCATATTATTCCAACAGCCATTGCCTATCAAAATCGCTTGTTGCAAAATTTGCGCGGGCTCAAGGAAGTACTGCCTAAAGCAGAATATGAACAGGCCTCACTTACCCCCCTTAAACTGGTTCGCGATATTACCCATCACATGGAAGCCATCAAAACCAAAGTGGACGCCATGATTGAGGCGCGAAAAAAGGCAAACAAAATTACCGACCCCAAAAAGAAGGCGATTACATACTGTGACGAGGTTCGTACCTTCCTTCCCGAAATCAAATACCACTCAGATAAACTCGAACTTCTGATTGACGACGAGCTTTGGCCTATGCCAAAACTTCGGGAGTTGTTGTTTACCAAATAATAAGAATTGATAGGTACTCATGCCAAATACTGGCAACGATTCATCAACATCACCAAAAAGGGTTAAAGAAGCCGGCGAATTGCCGGCTTTTTCCGTCAATGCTTGTCGGGAAAAAAAGATAGGCACGAATTATGTTTTTGTTATTCTCTGCTGGAAATCGTTATTTTTGGCCTTTATTGCTTTTGTGAATTCAAACCGAATTGCATGACACACTTGAAACCAATCTTACTGATGTCCCTGCTGCTGATGTTTGCAGGAGTCGCTACGGCGCAACAGGATCGCTTCATTAAAGAAGCCGAGAATCAATTCAAAAATGAGGGTTACTACGAAGCTATAGACCTTTATAAGAAGGCCTATGCGAAGGAGAAGGACGTGAAAGAAAAAGGCCGGATCCTGTTTCAGATTGCCGAATGCTACCGCAAGGTGCTCGACATGGAACAGGCTGTTGTTTGGTACAATAAAGCCATCAAAGCACGTCATGACGAACCTTCAGCATATTTCCACATTGCTGAATCGCACCGTGAAAAAGGAAACTTTGCCGAAGCCATCACCTATTACAATAAGTACGCTGAGATGGCTCCCAACGATAAGAACGTTGCCAGAACCATCGCCAACTGTGAAATGGCGCAGGAGTGGCTCGATAACCCCCTGCGTTACATTGTAGAACCAGAAGTTCAGATCAACTCACCGTACTTTGATTTCTCACCCACCTGGGCCGACAAACGAAATGAAATGATTTACTTCACTTCTTCGCGTCCAGGCGGTCAGGGGTCTCGCATTGACAATAGAACAGGTGAGAACTATACCGATATCTACTTCTCACAGCGAGATAAAAAAGGAAAGTGGAGTGAGCCTTACCCTCTCACCGGTGCTGTGAACACTGAACACAATGAAGGCTCTGCAGTACTCAATGGCAAGAAGAATGTAATGTATTACACTCGCTGCCGAAGTGATAAGAACAAAAGCCACGGTTGCGACATCTTTGTGTCGCGCAAAGTTGGCCAGAACTGGGGAGAAGGAGTGTTGGTTGACCTTAAGCCAAAGGATGACAAAGAGGTTTACACAGTAGGTCACCCTGCCATTGATGACAACGAAACCATGATGATTTTCGCCAGCGATATTCCCGGAGGATATGGAGGTCGCGATTTGTGGATTTCCACCTACGACCGTAAGTCGAAATCCTGGTCAACACCTAAAAACCTCGGACCTGAGATTAATACTGCCGACGACGAAATGTTTCCGTATCTCCATGATAACGGAAATCTGTACTTCGCTTCAAACGGGCATCCCGGAATGGGAGGCCTTGACATGTTCCTGGCTGAAAAGACCGGTGAAATGGAGTGGAAAAATGTTCAGAACCTGAAAGCTCCCATGAACTCTGTGGCTCATGACTACGGCATTATCTTCGATGGAGAAGAAGATCGTGGGTTCTTTACCTCAGGCCGCGCTGGCGGAACCGGTCGAGAAAACATCTGGAGCTTCAAAATGCCCCCGCTTATCTTCGCCCTTCAAGGTAATGTTTACGACAAGGAAACCATGGTGCCCATTGAAGATGCCTACGTGAAAGTTGTAGGTTCAGATGGCTCATCTTTCGAAGCGTCAACCGATGGTAATGGTGGGTTTAACTTTGAAGAAACCGCCAACGAGCGTTACATCAATCCTGAAGTAACCTACTCAATGGAAGTGGGTAAACAAGATTACCTCGTAGCCAAAGACCAGATCAGCACGGTAGGAGTGAAGGAGTCAACAACCTTTGTGAAAGAATTCTTCATTACATATGTTGCCAAGCCCGATGAAATTGAATTCCCGGAGGTGCGATACGCGTTTGACCGTGCCGAGCTTCTAGTGAATGAAGAAGTGAACTCAAAGGATTCTTTGAATTTCCTCTATCAAACACTCATTGATAACCCCACCATCATCATAGAGCTTCAGTCGCATACTGACTCGCGTGGAGGAGATAAGTACAACCTCGATCTGAGCCAACGACGTGCACAGTCTTGTGTAGATTACCTGATTTCAAAGGGAATTCCTGCTGAGCGAATGGTGGCAAAAGGATATGGTAAAACCAAGCTCAGAATTACCGATGCGCAAATCAACGCCATGAAAACGGAAGAAGAGCGTGAGGCTGCCCACCAAAAAAACCG
>SKUL01000203.1 GCA_007129985.1 Flavobacteriales bacterium | reverse complement strand
GGATACAACCAGCGCCATTACGGGGCAACTTTTCTCACGGAGGAATTTGGCCTGGTCAGCACAGATGTGCGCGAAACCGACGGCTGGATGCAGGCCAGCTTGTTGACCCGCTTTCACTTTTTGAACGACGCAGTTTTTGAGCCTTATGCTGAAGGACGTGCGGGTTTTCAGCAGTTCTTCACAGCCAAGACCTCTTCAGCAGGCCAATCTTACGAAACAGGACAAGAGGTTCTGTCTTCCTGCGAGATGAACGAATACATCACCCCCTGGCAGGCGCGCAGCAACCACCTTGTTGCGGGTCTTGGCTTGGGAACCATCGTGAACCTGAAAAAGTTGGTTTGCGATACCGAGGAGAACTACGGTTTTGAGGTGAAGCTGGATTTGGGGGCAAGCTACATGATGGGTACGCAGCCAGAAGTGAGGCACTTCAACGAGCTTAATCCGGGAGCCTCAACCCGCGGACCAATGCATGCATTGATGATTAAGGCAGGTTTGCTGGTGGCCTTCTGATCGTACAAAGTACTTTTTGGAGTCCATTTAATCCAACGGAATCCCCAGCAGCAAGGCACCGCCTGTTACCAGACCAAATATGCCGGCGAAAAGAATCAGCACAGGAAACAGCACATCCGACCACAAGGAAGGCTGGTGTATAATGTGCTGGTCGCCATCCTTGTAATACAGAACCTTTACCCTTTGGTGCAATTGTTTGTTGAGGCGCGACACATTTTCGCGTGCAGTTACGAGCTCGCCATTCTTGTTGGTGAACTGAACCACACGGGTGTAGTACCGAACCCTGTTTCCGTCGTAGTCATGTCCCCAGCTATCTTCATAGTCCACAACTGTGGCGCTGCCCCGTTTGGCACGCATTAGCAGCTTTAAATGTCTGCGCAACAGTACCACGCCGGCTATAAGCGACAGTACGCCAAACAGAAGCAACAATATGCCGCCGATGATGTCTTCATTCATGATGAGGGGGTGGTTGTATGAGTTCGTAGTGGGTGCTTCTACCGCTGGCTTGTTCCTTTTTAAGAATGTGCTTCGTTATCAAATCGTTGATATCCCGAATGGCCGTGTCCTTTGAACATTTGGCAATCTGCGCCCACTTTGAAGATGTGAGCTTGCCCTTGAAACCGTCCAACAGCAATGTCAGCATTTTTTGCTGTCTGTCATTCATGAGGGTGGAAGCGTGTGAGTTCCAAAAATTGGCTTTGAGCAATACGTTAGCCAGAATCTTTTCTGACGATTGCAAGGCGTGGATAAGACAATTCAGGAACCATGTTAACCACGTTGTGATGTTCAGGTTTCCTTTTTGCGTTTTTTCGAGTACGGCGTAGTATTGCTTGCGCTCAATGCGGATTTGTGCCGACATGCTGTAGAAACGCCGGGTGCTTTTATCTGATTGAGCCAGTAACATATCCGTAATGGCACGAGCCATTCTTCCGTTGCCATCCTCAAAGGGGTGTATGGTCACAAACCACAGGTGGGCAATGGCAGCTTTCAGAACCAAATCCATGTCTTTGTGCCCGTTCAGCCACTCAATAAAAACTGTCATTTCTTCTTGAACGCGGTCCACAGCAGGAGCTTCAAAATGAACTTTTTCCTTGCCTAATGCGCCCGAAACCACTTGCATAGGCCCTTTGGTGTCTTTGCGCCAATCGGCAACGGTGATTTTGAACATTCCCCTTCTTCCGGTGGGGAAGAGCGCAGCGTGCCAGGCAAAGAGCCGCTCGGCTGTGAGGGCCTTGTTGCAGTTTTGGGTGGCATCGAGCATCATTTCTACCACGCCGTCAACGGTGCGGTCGGTTTCAACAGAACCGGCAATATCTATTCCCAGTCTTCGGGCAACGGATGAGCGCACCTGATTGATATCCAAATACTCGCCTTCAATCTCAGAGGATTTCAATACATCCAGCGTGATGGTGTTCAACATGGCCTCACTTTGCAGGTTGAACCCAAGCGACTCCATTTTGCCCATCAAGCGGCCTTGCAGATTCCGGGCTTCACCCAATAGTACCACAACAGAATCATTGTCCCATTGAAACTGCGGCCATTGCTTAAGCTGGTGGATGTAGAGCATTAATCGTTGCAAATTATGCAACGAATATAGTCATTTTCGTTGCATTCTGTGCGATGATGCTTGGTACTGTTCAGCCCGGGCTGAAGGTGGTATTTGAGTTTGGCAAGCCTGCTAGCCTATGGAAAGCTGGCGTGTCTGGGGTCGCATGAATGTAGCAAAGAACACTAGGGGAACCATTTAGGGTAAAAAAAACCAACTGAATATTCGTTAGAATAATTGTTATGCAGTGGGTTAACAGCGTAATTTTCAGTTTTCAGATAATCTAATAGAGTTCTGTCATTCTGAACAGCACTGATTAACTCCTGAAAATTGAATTCCGCCGTATGTTCCTTTTCCCAAATAACACCTGAGTAGAGTTCCAAAACTGAAATAGTCGTTCTTACTCCATTAAAACATGTGAAAAGTGCAAAGTTCCCTTCTTGAGACCAGTATACATTTCTAAAAGTTTCAAAGGGAGGCATCCAAAGAGCAAACGATTTGTTAGCAGTACAGAATAGGATATTTCCTTCCACGTCAAGGAAAGCCAATCGTGACCCAAAAACAGACATCCGAATCTCAATTGGTTTTGTAATACGATAAAAGTACTTGCTATCAGGAGAAAGAGTATTCAGGTCAACAAAACCATCAAGTAAATTTACTGAATAATCCATGTTTTGTTTAGTATTCAATACGTTCTTTCAGCGATTCTAGTGAAAGCCCGCCGCTCCCGAGCGAATCCTTTCGCGTGAGCCAAATTTTGATGTCAGGCAGATTAACCATTGCATGGTTGTTTCATTTGAGACGCTCATCGTGCTAAGATAACATTTTCCATCAGGCCTTGCTCACACATTCCCACGCGCAGGGATAGACTTCGTCGAATTCCATTTCGCGCGGGAGCGGGGTGAGCGTACGGAGATGTCTCGGATAGACGAAGACAATTTGAATCATTGCTTTTCAAAATACTCCCTCCATTCTTCATATTCAAGCTTTTTATAACGTTTTTTCCATTCATTCTGCTTCATTCCAATCAAAAAAAGCGCGTCTTTATCGAATAGATAGTACAGAAACAAATTTGTCTCCCAGTCATAATCAGAATGGTTCAATAAGAACAGCCAACATTCGCTGTTTATTTTTTTAAACTCATTCTTGTCAAAATTGGGATGCGATGCGTCTGACAAAAATTCAATTTCCTTTGGGTCAGAAAATAAACTATTTGGCATGAGCCTTTGCACTCGATATAGGTTGGAATAGGGAGCTGTTTCCGTATTTTGGGCGATAACTACAGCCAAGGGTACAGAATCAATCATATTTTGTAATACATCTATTTCGCAATCTATTAAATGACTGTTTTGACAACTACATGTATGTGAGATGAATGCAATAAAAATGATTATCAGTTGAGTAGCACGGTTTGTCATGATTTCATCTTCCTCTTATTAGAACTGTATACCACTCCGCACCAAGTCCGCACCACCCTCGTTTTATATCGCTGCAATGCACTTTCACGTTCACAATTCCACGCTAATATAACGTTTTAGACACAAAAAAAAGGTCTTTTTATTAGCGCTTTGAGGAAAGGAGGCAATTACTGGGGAAGGTGCAAAGAATAGAACCAACCGCCGCATATTTTGCAACGATTCTCCTATCTCGCCCCCGCCTTAAACTTGGCGATGGCGTTTTTGGTGAAATCGGAGAGTACGAGTTGTCCGCTCATGGCGGCGCGCTCAGAGAGCAGCTCGTCCCAGTGGTCGGTGCCTTCCCAGAAAATGCGCTTTAGCATGCGCATGGCTTCGGGGTTGCTGGCCGTTAGTTTGGCAGATAGCGCGTCAATCGCGGCATCCATTTCTTCGGCGGTGTCGAAAAGCTCGGCGTAAAGACCTTTCTCGCGGGCCCATTCGGCGCTTTTCCATTCGGTGGCGTTGATGGCCAACTGGCTCATGGCTGCGTTTCCAATCTTTCGCGCAACGGCAGGCCCCACCACAAAAGGCCCGATGCCCACAGCCAATTCGCTCAGCTTAACGGACGCGTGTACCGTAGCAAAGCAATAATCTGTAGCCGATGCAACGCCTACGCCGCCGCCCACAGCTTTTCCTTGCACACGTCCAATAATCAGCTTATTGCTGGTGCGACAGGCATTGATAACCTTGGCAAATCCCGAGAAAAATTCCTTTCCGGTGGGGAGGTCCTCAATGCTGGCAAGCTCGTCGAAACTCGCGCCGGCGCAAAAAGCGCGGTCACCACCCGAGCGCAATACAATAACACGAATTTCAGGTCGGTCGTTGCAAGAGCGTATGGTATCGGCAAGTTTGTTCAACAGCTTTCCGGGAAGGGAGTTACTCAGCGGATGGAAAAACTCAATGGTGGCAATTCCATTGTCGGTGTGCAAACTAACATGTCCCAGGTCTTTGGCTTCAGCGTTCATATACGGTTTTTTTAAGAAGCACAAACT
Organism: Flavobacteriales bacterium; assembly: GCA_007129985.1. Classification (GTDB taxonomy): domain Bacteria; phylum Bacteroidota; class Bacteroidia; order Flavobacteriales_D; family SKUL01; genus SKUL01. The sequence goes on along the minus strand of SKUL01000203.1, from coordinate 688 downwards.
TACAAATTCAAGGGCGAATGCGTTGGGCTTGAATGAGGGCAAGTGCCTTCGAACTACTGTTTTCTGATGATTACGAAAGTGACTCTATGTTTTGGGGTCTCCCTTGCGCACTCCGCGCCTTCATTGCGACCCGACGAATGTCGGGATTGCGGTAAAAAGGTTTAACCGCAAGGCGCGCAATAGAGTCGCAAAGAACGCAAAGAATATGAAAACCAATCAAAAAGACCACACCCTCTTTTGCTTGCACACCGACAATAGCCTTGAAAACACTGGTGACTTCTGTCTTGATACTCTCCAGGGGCAGCCATAAGGCTTGAACTTCCAATTGTCCTCGCTTTTTAAAACCCGCAATGCACCTGCTTCACTGGCGTGAATTACCCCGTGTTGCTACATTCGCACAAAGCTGCTGCCATCATGAACCATCTACTTCGCTTTCCTTTGCTTCTTGCGCTCTCGTTTATTTGTGCAACGACCTTCGCCCAAACCACAAACCACATGTTGGTGGGCTACTGGCACAACTGGAATGACATGAACGCACCGTACATCCCGCTCAGCCAGGTGGATGACCGCTACGACGTGATTGCCCTCTCTTTTGCCATTCCGGCCTCTGCCAGTGATATGACCATGCAGTTTATGCCCGACGGAACAACGCCCGCTGCGCTACAGTCTGAGATTGCTGCCCTCAAAG
>SKUL01000062.1 GCA_007129985.1 Flavobacteriales bacterium | reverse complement strand
TACGGTGTGTCTGCATTTGGTTTAAGTCAGCAAAGTAGCCTGAGTCGCACCGAAGCGGCAGAGGTCATTGAGTCGTATTTCAAAACCTACCCAGGCATTAAGAAATACATGGACGAACGCATTGAGTTTGCCCGTGAACACGGATACGTGGAAACCATCATGGGTCGGCGTCGCTATCTGCGGGATATCAACTCAAAAAACGCGGTAGTTCGGGGTCAGGCGGAGCGAAATGCTATCAATACCCCGATTCAGGGAAGCGCTGCCGACATCATCAAAAAGGCCATGATCGACATCTATAGGGAGTTCCGTGAACATAAATTCCAATCCAAAATGGTGCTTCAGGTGCACGATGAACTGGTGTTTGATGCGCATCGCGATGAGCTGGAAATTATTAAGCCCATCATCATTCAAAAAATGCAGGAAGCAGTAAAGCTCGATGTAGATTTGAAAGTGGACATGGGACTCGGTGATAACTGGCTCGAAGCTCATTAATTACAGTTGTGCAAACTGTGTTAAACGCATCAAATTAAGGTGCGAAAAAAATTTGCGCATAAACGTAACCGACTGCTCATAGAGGCCGTAAGTAACCATCAACGGGATACCGATGAACAGAGCGTTGTTTATAGTTTGAGCCCTGATTTATTGGCTCCGTGAAGAATACTACTAATTTTGTTACCATAACCCCTAACGCAACCAATTATGTACAACTGTCGAAATTTCATCAGCGTGATTCTCATCGCGGCCGTTGCGGGCTTTATGACTTCGTGCCAATGCGAGAACGGTGACTCGCGCAAAGCGATCAGCGAAGTTGACGACGATGTGAGCGTAGATGACTCTGCCGTGAAAAAGCTGCAGAAAGTTCAAGAAATCTTCTACACCATTCCCTCACCCATGGAGATGGCTTCTCTGCTGAAAAAAGCCGGCACAACCTATGATGCAGGCATGCTGAACGATGTGAGCAACGTAGTAAAGTATACTTCTTCCAAAAGACAGGCCCTGAATCTGGGGATTTACGGCGCAAACCTCAGCTACGCAAGCATCTTCAACCAGAATCAGGAGAGCATCATATACCTTTCATGTGCCAAGCAGCTTGCCGACAAGTTAGGTGTAACGAGTGCTTTTGATAATGAAACCATGGATCGTATCGAGTCGAACATCGAAAATCGGGATTCGCTTATTGATATCATTTCAGATTCGTTTTATACCCTCGATGCCTATCTGAAGGAGAACGACCGCCAGAATGTGTCTGCCCTTGTAATCACCGGAGGTTGGATTGAAGGCTTGTATCTGGCTACACAAATTGCCAAAAGCACGGACGATGCTCCACAGGAAATCATTCAGCGTGTCATTGACCAAAAATACTCTTTGGACGACCTGCTTGAGCTTGTGAATGCGTACAACGACGGTGGAAATCTGGATGGCATCATTGCTGACCTCGAATCACTCCAGGAGCTCTACGAGCAAATAGACATCAGCCGCGAGGCGGGTGATGTTACAACTGACGAGTCAACCGGTGTTACCGTGATAGGTGGGGCTGCAACCTACAGCTACACTGCCGACGATATCGCCGCAATAACTGCTCGCGTCAAAGAAATCCGAACTTCTTACATTCAATAAACCCGACCCATACAATGAAAACTGCATCCGTATTCATTCTCGCCCTTATCCTTACCGGATCGGCCTTTGGACAGTGCAAAAGCTTTACGCGCAATTCATGCAGGCCGGTGCTCGAAGATTTCATACCCAATGAGAATTTCAACAGTACACTTCTTGTGCCCGGTGACGAAGCTGAACTGAACCTAACTTTTTTCAGTGGACAGGAATACCGCCTGCTTGTATGCAGTCATCCCCTGCTCGGTGAAGTGAACTTTACCATCCTTGATGACAAGAAAAATGAGGTTTATGCACGCACGTCTGACGAACAAAGCAACTATTTTGATTTCCGCCCTGAGTCAACCCAGAAACTGAAGCTACGTATCAACGTGCCCATGAAAGAAAACCCCAACGAGCTCATCCATGAGGGCTGTGTTACTGTGATGGTAGGCTTTAAGGAGTTGTAATTTCAGGCAGGATCTGATATTAAAAAACCGGCTTCGATGATGCCGGTTTTTTTTTGCTGTCGTGAGAGATCTTTACCGCGCAACTACCACGCGTTTCACTGCGCGCTGTCCTTTGTCGTTAAGCAGCACCATATGGTAGATCCCGGCTGCATAAGATCGGGTATCGACTGTAATCTGGTCGCTTCCACCCGGGAAAGCATTTTGTCCTGTAGCGTACACCAATTGACCCACGGGGTTGTACAGCTCAACGTGGTACATGTAAGGGTCAACTCCGTACAAAGCTATATTCAGCAAATCGGTTGTAGGGACAGGAAACACTGTAATCTGCTGCGAGATGTCCATATCCTCAACACTCGACACCAGTGGCCCACTAATGTTGATGTCATCCACGAAAAAATTGTTGCCTCCATCACTCTCAAAAGAAAATTTAAAGCGGAAGTTCTCAACCAGATGATTTTCAAGAATATTTGTAATTTCCACTTGCTCCCAATGACCAGGGCTGCTTGGGAACCAATTCACATTTGTGAAAGGAGCTGTCTCGAAGTTATTGCTCCAAATACCTCTTAAGCTCCACGTTTCACCGCAGTCTGAAGATACCCAAAAACGCATACGCTCATTGTTTGAGGGGTTTCGGCGCGCGTACGCGTACTTGAATGATATCACAACATCGGTAGTGGTATTCGAGAGGTCGATGGGTTTGCTGATAATTTCACTCACCGAGCCCGCTGCAAGGTTGCGGTTGGGTAATCGAAGGGTGTGCGTTCCCGACGCACCGGAAGCAAAGGTCGTGACTTCCCAAGAAGAAGAGGTAATGGTGTTTCCGTACTGCCAGTCCATTTCGAAGTCAGCAGGGTTAGGTGCTTGAGAGCCGTAAGATTCAAAGTCCTGTGAGTAGGGCAACGCTACCCCTTCTGACGGGCGCACGTGCACAAAACCGACTTCAGTTGACGAGACAGAGTTGCTACCGTCAGAAACCTGAAGTGTAACATTGTAATTTCCAGGCTCGTTGTAATAAACCACCACTTGCTCACCTGTGGCTGTTGACGGCGTACCCCCCGCAAACGTCCAGCTACGGGTGGTTACGTTATGGTAAGACATGTCTGTGTAAACCACTGAATCACCTGCACAAACTTCCTGCTTACTTGCAGAGAACTGAGCATTACACAATACGCCATCCGTTAACACACCCGTTTCTGCAAGATTGTTTGCCGACCAAAGGTTGCTGCGGCTTGCCGTGTTGCTGTTGAGTGCTGCCAGCATACGCGTGCGTTGACCGTTGGTGAACATTCTTGAACAGTATGAATATTCCATGAAGTTCTGCACATTATCCAGCGATCCGCAGGATGATCCATTCAGATTGCAGGATGTCCACCCGATAGTATTGGGAGTGTCTGCTACACCATCATCAATGTCGCAATTGCTTGCAAGACCGGGGGTGTTGGAACCGCCCCAAGGATGCCGAAGATTAATCCAATGGCCTACCTCGTGGGTCATGGTGCGGCTTGTGGTGGGCGATGCTGTTCCAATACTTCCAACATAGCTGTGCTGCACAACGATGCCATCGGCTGCAGCCCCCCAAGGTCCCGCAACCGTTCCGGGAGTATAAGTGTATCCAGCCGCATTACCCGATATGTTGTTGCAGACCCAAACATTCATGTATTTGGCTCTGGGCCATGCCGGAGAGATTGATTTGAGGTTTTCGCCTCCATCAAAAGTGGCCTGATTTTCCACGCGAACGATTCCGTTTGTACAGTTTCCGTTGGGATCGAGCTTAGCAAGTCGGAATTCCACCCCCACATCGGCAGTGATGTCCTGAAATGCAGGAACTACAAGAGAAATATCGCTGTTTTGCCGGGTGAAATCATCTGTCATAACACGGATACAATCCTCTATCTGCTCAGTACTAATGTTCTCTGGGCCGTTGGCGTGAATTACGTGGAAAACCACAGGAATAATCTTCACACTTCGCTCTCCGGCAGCACCGCTCTCTTCAAAGTCACGGGTAAAGCGCTCAAGCTCGTTATTGGCTTCTTCTACAAACGGAATCCACTCAGGATTCTCCTCCAGCAGTTTCTCGGTTCGCTCGTCGGTGTGGCAGGGATGTACTGCACCATCGTGGTGATGATGGCTGTTTTGGCCAAAAGAATTGAACACGCTCATGAAGAGAAGAGCGCTAAGGGGTAGATGTAAAAACTTCATTAGGGTGATTTGCAGGTAATGTTGCAAATATAAGCAATCAGGCCGCCATTTCCAACGGCAGCCTTGACCAATATTGGATTTCTATGCTACGCGAGAGCCTGCTCCAGGTCAGCGATCAAATCCTCTACATCCTCAACACCTACACTTAAGCGAATCAAGCTGTCAACCAATCCGGCTTTGATGCGTTCTTCACGTGGAATGGCAGCGTGGGTCATGGACGCCGGGTGACCGGTCAGTGATTCAACCCCGCCAAGCGACTCGGCAAGGGTAAATACCTTGGTTTTCTCGAGAATACGGAAAGCGGCTTCCTGCGTGTCATCCTTCAGGCTAAAGGACAACATCCCGCCAAAATCGCGCATTTGGCGTTTGGCGACTTCGTGGTTGGGGTGATGTTCAAATCCGGGCCAGTACACATTCTGAACCCGGGGATGACCGGCCAGAAAATGCGCAACCGCCCTGCCATTTTCACAGTGTCGTTGCATGCGCAAGTGCAGGGTTTTGATTCCTCGTAACACCAAAAAAGAATCCTGTGGGCCGGGCACGGCACCGCTGCTGTTTTGCAGGAAATAGAGCTTTTCGGCCAATGCATCGTCATTGCAAACAAGAGCACCCATCACCACGTCAGAGTGACCTCCGAGGTATTTGGTCACGCTGTGCATCACGATATCCGCACCCAAATCGAGCGGGTTTTGCAAATAGGGCGAGGCAAAGGTGTTGTCCACCGCCAGCAAACAACCGTTTTTCCTGGCTATGGCCGCCATGGCTTCAATATCAATGATGTTGAGCATGGGGTTGGTGGGCGTTTCCACCCAAATGATTTTGGTTCTTTCATTCACCAGCTCCTCTACCTTTTTGGGGTCGCTCATAGAGGTGAAATGAAATTTGAGTCCGAAAGGGGCATACACCTTGTCGAACAAGCGATAGGTGCCGCCGTAGAGGTCGTTGGTT
>SKUL01000201.1 GCA_007129985.1 Flavobacteriales bacterium | reverse complement strand
TCGGGAAGGGTAAACCCCGACTTAGAAAATCACCATGAAGGTGATTTGAAAAATCAACTGAATGGATTGATTTTCTTAGTCGTTTATTCGTTTGACTTATGTCTAACGAATAATCTGGGTTGAAATGCCTAAATTGGGCAACCAAATAAAACCAATCATGAGCGACCTCACCAAAATTCTTATTGCCGGCGGCCTCATTCTGGCCCTGGTGCTATTCGCCAAGCTGGTAAACAAGCGCCACCAAAACAAAAAGAAGCGTAAAAACCGCTAAAGAGGCTCACTGCTTTACACGGCCAAAAGTCCTATCTTCGCGCACCCCACAGCCCGCGGTGTGGAAATTTGACTTTTAACTTAGGCATTGACTTCATCCCCAAATCCGGTATTGGTTGCGAGCAACATTCACAAGTCGTACGGCGATGTGGAAGTGCTGCGCGGTGTAGACCTCTCCGTAAACCGCGGCGAAGTTGTAAGCATTGTGGGGCGCAGCGGAGCCGGTAAAACCACCCTGTTGCAAATTGCCGGAACCCTCGACCGTCCGGACAGCGGCCAGCTCCTTATCAACAACGAAGACGTGCTGAAGCTCAACAACCGCAAAATGGCGGCTTTCAGAAACAAGCACATCGGTTTTATCTTTCAGTTTCACCACCTGCTGCCCGAATTTACCGCCATTGAAAATGTGTGCATCCCCGCCTTTATTGCCGGTGAAGGGCGCGCAGAAGCCAACAAGCGCGCGGAGGAATTGCTGCAGTTTTTGGGACTGTCGCACCGACTTCAACACAAACCTTCAGCTCTTTCGGGGGGTGAACAGCAAAGGGTGGCCGTGGCACGCGCGCTCATGAACAAACCCGATATTGTGTTTGCCGACGAACCCTCGGGCAACCTCGATTCGGTGAACTCCGAAGAGCTGCACAAGCTGTTTTTCAAGCTGCGCGACGAATGGGGCCAAACCTTTATCATCGTAACGCACAATGAGTCGCTGGCGCAAATGGCCGACCGCACGCTGGTGATGGAAGACGGCAGAATGGTACACGCTCAGTGAACAAAAAGGATAAGCAGTTAAGGGATTTTCTCAATGCCAAGTTGGCGCAGTACAACCAACCCGGTTTTATCGCCAACGACCCTATTTGTCTGCCGCACCGCTTTTCTAAGCCCCGCGACATTGAAATCATTGCCTTGCTGGTGGCCACCATTGCCTGGGGGCAGCGCACAAGCATCATTCGCAGCGGCGAGCGCATTCTGGAGTTTATGAACCATGAGCCGTATCAGTTTGTGAGTCAATTCACCCCGCACGACCTGAAACCTTTTGAGCAGTTCGTTCATCGCACTTTTCAGCCCTACGACATTCAGTTTTTTCTGCTCCGATTGCAGGATATTGTGCGCACTTTGGGGTCGGTTGAAGCAGCTTTTAAAGGCCGCAACGCCGCCGAAGCCATTGCACATTTCAGAACCATTATGCTGGCGGCGCCACACGAAACACGCGTGGCCAAGCACATTCCCGATATTACCCGAGGCGCGGCGGCCAAACGCCTCAACATGTACCTGCGCTGGATGGTGCGCAAAGATGCGACCGGGGTAGATTTTGGTATTTGGGACAATCTCAAGCCGGCAGGGCTGTTTCTGCCACTGGATGTTCACACGGCAACCGTTTCGCGCAAGCTGGGCCTGCTACAGCGCAAAGCCAACGACTGGCAGGCGGTAGAAGAAGTGACATCAGCGCTGCGAAAATTCGACCCCGACGACCCCGTGAAATACGACTTTGCCCTCTTCTCGCTCGGCGCAGAGGAACAATTTTGAAGCCCTGCCATCCGTAATCAATCAATTCCTATCTTTGAGCCTCGATGAAATTTCTCTACCCAGAATTTCTTTATGCGCTCTTCGCGCTGGCTATCCCGCTGATTATTCACCTTTTTAACTTTCGCCGCTACAAGCGCGTGATGTTCACCAACGTGGCTTTTTTGCGCGAGGTAAACGAAAGAACGCAAAGTACACGACAGCTCAAGCACCTTTTGGTACTGCTCAGCCGGATGCTACTCCTCACAGCATTGGTCCTGGCATTTGCCCAGCCGGTTATTCCCCGCAAGGACGCTGCCGCCGTGCAGGCCGAAAAAGCCATCAGCATTTTTGTGGACAACAGTTTTAGCATGCAGAGCGAAAATGAAGACGGCTCCCTCTTTCTTCAGGCGCTTGAATCTGCGCGAAGCATTGCCGCCGCTTACCCGCCTTCTGCCTCGTTTCAGTTACTCACCCATCAGTTTGAGGGACGGCATCAGCGTTTTCTGGCGCGGGAGGACTTCCTCAATCAACTCGACGAAATTGAAATTGGTCCGCAAGCCCGTAACCTGAGCGAAATCGTTGCCCGCCAGCGCGACCTGCTCAAAACGGCCGACAACAAAGACGCACAGCTTTTTGTGGTGTCGGATTTTCAGCAGAACATGTGCGACTTCGATGCACTGGAACCCGACACGCTGGTGCAAGTGCACTTTGTTATCATCCCCACGCGTGCGTCGGACAATGTGTACGTGGACTCTGTGTGGTTCGAAACCCCTTTCCACAACCTCACCCAGCAGGAAAAACTCAACATCCGCATCCGCAACCACAGCGAAAAACAGGTGGATGACATGCCCCTCACCCTTTGGCTCGACGGCCGACAAGCTGCCGTGGGCTCATTCAACACCTCGCCGCAGAGTTACACAGATACCGCGCTTTATTTCAGCAACGACGAACCGGGCTTCCGTTTTGGTTATGTGGACATTGACGACTACCCTGTGACCTTCGACGACCGCTACTACTTTACCTTCAAAGTGGATTCGACATTGAAAGTGATGGAAATTACCGGCGAACTTCCACCCGACGGACCGGATTACTTTTCGAAACTTTTTGGCGACGACCCGCTGTACGAGTTTGTGCAAACAGGCGTGCGCATGATTGATTATACGGTGATGGAATCGCAGCATTTCATCATCCTGAACCAGCTCAACAGCATCAGTACCGGTCTGGCGGATGCACTTGAGCGCTTTGTGGACCAGGGAGGTGCAGTGTTTCTGTTGCCCGGACTTTCCATTGACGCCGAAAGCCTCAATGCTGCCATGTTGCGGTTTCGCGGCCCCACTTTCGAAAACGTGGTGCAAAGCGATGCCCGCGTGAATTACCTCGATGCAGAATCACCGTTTTTCGCCAATCTCTTTGAGCGCATTCCGCGAAACATTGATTTACCGCGCGTACTCAGCTACTACAAAATGGCCAGCCGAACCACCAGCAATGACCGTACGCTGATGCGCCTTCAGACCGGCGACGCTTTTCTGAGCCACATACCCTTTGGAAGCGGAAACCTCTACGTTTCGGCCGTTCCGCTGCACACCGAAAACAACAATTTTGCGCGCCACGCCACCTTTGTAACCTCGGTATTGCGCATGTCGGAGCTCAGCCGACCCTCGGGTGCCATCAGCTACAACCTCGGGCGCGAAACAGCCATTCCTGCAGGCTCGCGTATTCCGGCCGACCAAGAGGTGTTTACGGTAGAAAGCATGGATGGCAACCTGTCGTTCATACCCGATTTTGCCAGCATAGAAGGGCGCGGATTCATCTTTGTGCGCGACCATATTGAGGAAGCCGGTCACTACATGCTCAAACTGGGCGAAACCGTGGTAGCGGGCCTTGCATTCAACTATCCCCGTACGGAAAGCGCGCTGGATTACTACAGCGGCGCACAATTGCGCGACCAACTGGATGTACGTGGAATGCAGGATACAGCCGTGCTCGACAAAACCGGCGATGCGCTGGAAGCCAGCTTACTGCAACTTGAATCAGGACAAAAACTCTGGAAGTGGCTCATTTTATTGGCCTTGCTTTTCCTCCTCGTTGAAATACTTTTGCTCAAATTCTGGAAATAATGGACTTGCTCATCAAATCGGCAGTGGTGGTGAACAGCGGGAGCCCGCACCACATGAAAAAGCGCGACATCCTGATTCGCAAGGGTAAAATTGAGAAAATTGCCGCGCGCATTGAGCACAAAGGCGAGGTGTTCAAAGCCTCCAATCTGCATGTATCCATCGGTTGGTTCGACATGCGGGCCAATTTCTGCGACCCCGGAAATGAGCATCGCGAGGACATCTGCACAGGACTTCAGGCCGCGCGAAAAGGAGGTTTTACAGGAGTGTGCATTGTGCCCGAAACATCGCCGCCGCTCTGCACCAAGTCGCACATTGACTATGTTCGCAACCGCTCCAAAGGCTCTTGTGTGGAGCTATACCCTTGTGGTACGGTAAGCGCCAACAGAGAGGGAAAGCAGATGGCTGAACTGTTCGACATGCGCTCGTCCGGCGCGGTGGCTTTTACCGACGGCAAACGGCCCATGGCCAACGCAGCCTTGCTGAGCACAGCCATGCTTTACGCCCGTAATTTCAACGGATTGATTATTACTTTTCCGCTGGAGCCTTCGCTGAGCAACAAAGGGCAAATGCACGAGGGCGACATGAGCACCCAACTGGGCATGAAAGGTATTCCGGCGCTGGCCGAAGAGCTGATGGTAGCCCGTGATTTGAAACTTTGTGCATACAACGAAGCGCGCGTTCACTTCACGGGAATTTCTACAGAAGGGGCGTTGAGCCTGATACGCGAAGCCCGGAAAAATGGCCTGAACGTGAGTTGCGACGTGTATGCTCACAACCTGTTGCTTTCCGACAATGACCTCAAGGATTTTGACCAGCAGAAAAAAGTATTGCCACCTCTGCGCGATGAATCGCACCGTAAAGCATTGATAAAAGGACTGAAAGACGGAACCATCAGCGCCATTTGCTCCGACCACTCGCCCTACGAGGTAGAGCGCAAAAATGTGGAGTTTGAGCACGCCGCCTTTGGAATTATCGGACTTGAAAGTGCGTTTGGCGTGCTGAATAAGGCGCTCCACAAAGCACTGCCGCTTGAGACGATTATCGAAAAAATCAGCTCCTCTCCGCGCGAAGTTCTTGGCCTGCCGGTACCCGAAATTACCGAGGGGGCTTCGGCAAACCTCACGCTCTTTGACCCTGATGCAGAGTGGGTGCTGGATAAAAGCGAATTGCGCTCCAAGAGCGCCAACACGCCCTTTTTGGGAGAAAGCCTGAGAGGTCGGGCGCTTGCCATCTACAACGATGGCCGTTTAGACCCTTGTCAGAGATAAAGTTCCAGTCCGTCGTAAGCCAGTTCTACATTTTCGGGTAGCTCGGCCGACACATC
>SKUL01000218.1 GCA_007129985.1 Flavobacteriales bacterium | reverse complement strand
CTGCTTCACCTAAATAAGTGGCCCCACCTCCGTTGGGGTAAGAAAGGAGGGTAACTGATGTACCGTTGGGGCACTCTATGGAGATGTTAAGGTCTCCCAAATAAGAGTGTTCCATGTTTACAAAGATCCCGTAAAGGTCTTCACAGGTTTCGAGCGTAGCTCCAGGTTCAAAAAAATCGAATGTAAGTGCAGTGCTGTAAGCGAAACCGGCTCCATCCGCAAGAAATGTTTGTCCTGCGTCCACTTGAGGAGGAAGCGCCGTCCAGGTTGTGCTTACAGGGTTGGCGCTCATACTCGCAGTTGAGCCCAGACAAATTTCAAAATCCTGTTCAACATTGAAAATCGGGAGCGTGCTTACCAATACCTGCAGTGGTTCGAGATTGAGACTCGAACAGCCGTTATCGTCTATAATGGTCAAGGTTACAATGTATTCACCGGGTTCATCGTAGCTATGCACCACAACAGGCCCTGATGTGTTATCAATGGTTCCATCACCCAAATTCCAAACATAGCTCTCAATAGAAAACCCAGGCTCAGCAAACGAGCCGTTGTCAGAAAATGTGATTGCATCACCAATACAAACACCAATACTTTGCTCGGCTCCCGATGGAGCTGGGTCAAGAATAATAGACTGGGCTGTAGGTGTTGCACAAGGTGTGGTGCAAATGATCTCGGCCTCCCATCCCGGAAACTGACCACCTGTGTTGCCGTTAGGGTTAGCCTGAAAAACGAAGGTTAAACATCCGCTGGGGTTGTTGATAGTGCCAGTTACCTGAACGCCTTGCAATTGTGTTCCGGTGTAAGAGCCAAGGGAATTGGCCGTTGCATCAGGACCATCATAGATGAATAGGCGATCGCTGTTATTGGGGTTAGGGCTGGTCCATAAGCTGAAAGCAAAGAAGTTCACCTGAATCACGTCGCCAGGATTGCTCGGGCAGATGGTAAAAGTGTACGAGGTTGTGGAGTATCCAACACCAGATGTACCACCGTCATCATAAAACAGTCCACCACAGGTGTTCACGGTTCCATCAGTTATCGGGAAGTCCTGCCCAAACCCTAGATGCGAAATGAACAGAAATAAAAAGGCGACGAATAGCTTAGTTTGATTCATTCGTTGTTACTCTGAGTTGGATCTGAATTGCTCTAAAATCGATTTGTTGGAATAGATGACCAATACTTTTCCGGAGTTGCCGATTCTAAAATACTGTTGCTCGTCTTGCCTCACTTGAAAATCGTAGGCAAACAAATCGAAGCCGGACTCCAAAATGCTCTCGGTGAGCTGAGGATAATTGCTGTTGATGGGTTGAACCTCCAACGCATCAGGAAAGTCGGATACATCTTTAATGCCTTGTAAATCTTGAACTAAGTAACCATGTTTATTTTGATAGGCGAGAAACTCAAGCTTTTCAGAGCCCTGCACGGAGGCAATGGCATCTGCTCCAAATCGGTCTTCCAATACGTCTTGAGCCGAAGTGCTCAGCGTCAAAACTATCAGTAATGAGAAGGAAATAAATTGGATTTTTGTCTTCATGAGGGTGTGTTCAACATGACGGCTAATCAGGAAAACAGTTGTTTTTCCATAGCCCGTCTTTATTGGGTACAAAGGTACGAAGTCAAGGGAAAGGAAAAGGATCGAATTGGCCTTCTAAATCATACTCCTACCGTATCAAAGTCACGGTACCTTTAAACTCGCTGATTTCCGTGCTGTACATGCTACCCACCCTCAATGTCCAGATGTACACTTCATTGATGCTGTAGTAATTTCCACCCGGGTCGCTTCCGTTCCATTTTTGTTCGGGGTCGGTAGTGTGAAATACCACTTGTCCGTTGCGACTGAAGATGGTAAACTCAAAGGTTTCGGGACGGTAGTAGAGCATTACAGGGCCGAATAGCTCGTTGATGCCATCGCCATCAGGTGTAAAAGCATTGGGGACATGAACCAATAACCGCCCTATCACTTCGATAATCTGTGATTGCTGATTGATACAACCTGTTTCGTTGTCCGTAACTTCAAGAATCACTTCGTAAAAACCGGATTCACCCTCCGGGAATACAAATGTGGGGCGTCGCTGCGCGGATGTGCCCAATTCGTCAAATGTCCATAAATAGGTGAGGTCTCCGGATGCAGAGGGATTGAATGAGACCGCCGTGAAATCGGTGGTGACGGGATTAGGGGAGTAGCTGAAGGAAGCCGAAGGTCCCGGGTCAATGGTGGCCTGCATGGTGCTAAAAACGGTGCAAGCCGTGTTACTTACCGCCAGGGTGTAGGTTTGGGTAAATGGTTCGTTTCCTGTGGCATCTAGTATAAGGGTGGGCTGCGATGAAGTAGGGTCGCTGAGACCTGCAGCAGGGATCCATAGGTAGTTTAGGCCCTGCAATGCCGGAGTACCAATGACCGGAAAAGAGTCGCTGGTACATCGAAAAACATCACTTAATACAGGAGCTGTTGGGGCAGGCAGAACCTCCGCGATTACAGACTGGTTAACTTCTTGAATACATGATGGCTCTGAGCTATATGCAACGGAAATCAGGGTGAAAGTTTCTCCATCTTGAGGTTCAACAGTCTGCGAAAAACTGGTTATACCTTCTTCAATGACAAGTTCTGAGCCCGTGCTGAACACCACATCTACGGCCTGTGTTTGCCCTGCAGAAATCAATAATTGCATGGATTCTCCTTCACAGATAACAGGGGGTTGAAGTGATATTTGCGCTGTGGGCAGCGGTACAACATTCACCGTTACGCTCTGCCCCTGAATGTTCTGGCTGCAAAAATCATCACTCACACTGAGAATAGTGTACGTTCCTTCTGACGAAGTTTCGATGATGCCTTCACCATTGGTCAGGTTGATGTTTTGAGGAGGACCACCACTCACCTGATAGCTCACCGAGATATTTCCCGACCCTGTTCCATTAAACTGAATGAACGTAGCTTGATCGGCGCAAATCGTGCCTCCTCCTGAAATGGTGACTGTTGGCAAGAGCTGCAAGGTAGCCTCCACAACACCCGACACTTCGCCGGGGCAATTCTGATCTGAAACCTCAAGTAAACTATAGGTGCCGGAATCGCTTACTCCCAACGTTACAGTAGCCGAACCGGTATTGAACGAACCCTGCGAAACTCCATTCACAGCGTATTCATAGCTCCAGGGCCCTGTGCCTGTAAAAGTGATTTGTGGCCCGTCATTACCACCTTCGCAAAACACCCCGCCATTGCTCAGCGTAGCTGTTGGTGTTGGAAATGCTATGACTTCAGCTGTTCCTGATACGTTTCCACTGCAATGGGTATCCTCCACATTCAACAGGCTGTAAGTCCCTCCCTCGTCTACCTCTATGGAGAAGGGGGAATCATTTACATTCCAATTGCCGCCCGGGTTTCCATTCAACGCCCATTCGATATTCCAGGGTGCCGTACCTGTCAATATAACTGTAAGCGTTGTGGTTTCTCCTTCGCAAACCTCTCCTCCTCCTGAGAGGTTCGCTTCAGGTATGGGGTGAAACACAACCGGCGTACCAGCACCTACCGAAAGACATTCATCGCTTAAATCTACATCGCCACCAGGAAGTTGATTTCCTGCAACTGGTGAGATGTAGTAGGTTTCGCCGTAGTTGAGATTGGCCTGATAGCTGAAGGACGGTTCTGTGCTTTGTCCGAAAACATTTCCGATTTCCTCACCGGGCGAATCGTGCAGAACAAAGGCAAGAGCGTCGTTTCCGTCGAGCACTTCATCACCGTTATGAAAGGCATTTGCCACCTCTGAACCGCAAGCGCTTATTGCATTCAATTCCATGGTGCCGGCCCACGTTTCACAGATACATTCGTGATCACCTTCAATCACAACAGGTCCGCATCCGTTTGCGTCGTCCAGCAAAAATGAAAAAGACTCACCGCTGTTTATTTCATCGCTTGTAAAGGTGTTTCCTGTAATGGAGCCATCTCCTGCAACAGTATAAGTACTTGGTTCTCCTCCGCTGATGGTGAAACTAACCGTGTAGGCGTTGTTGGTTGCGTTGCATGAAAACTCCAAATTACCGAAGTTAGGGGGCTCGGCAACGGTGATGGTAGCCTCTCCTGATACGGCTCCGTCACAATCCGGATTGTTGCTACTCACGGCAGAAACCAAGGTGTAGGTGGTGGAGGCATCCGGGGTGACATTTTCCTGATGTCCGCTCTGAATTCCGTTTAGGTTAAAATTGCTTGCTCCATCTGTGTAAACCACATCAAAAGGTCCATTGCCGTCTAAGTTAAAGGTGAGTGCAGCCGACTCGCCCTGGCAAATGGTGGTGCTAACCGATATTGAAGCTTCAGGCCCATCAACGATGGTGAAAATGGCACTGCCGCTCACGGTTCCTTCACAAAACGGAGCTTCCGAGTAACTTACAGAAATCAGTGTGTAAGTAGTATTGTCTCCCGGTGAAACCGTTACCGTGTGACTGTTTGTAATGCCGTTGAGCGTAAAGTTATTGCTCCCGTCCGTATAAACCACATCGAAGGTTTCGTTAGGAGGAAGCACGAAGCTAATACTGCCGTCCTGTCCAGGGCACAGTTCACCGCCACCTTCAATCTCAGCACCTGGCGCTTCAATGAGCTGAGCATTCATTGTATTACCGATATTGCTGCAGTTTGCATCTGTCACCTGCACAATTTCAATGGTTACGCTTCCAGTTGGTGAGAGGCTCACTGTGTGTCCGTTGTTGATGTTCAATAAATTGAATTCCTCTCCATTCACTGTGTAGGTCACGTCAAACGGCCCTTGCCCGGAAAGTGTAAAGGTCAACTCCAATTCATTTCCTTCACAAAAATCATCTGCTGAAACGGTAGCCTCGGGAATAGGAAGTTCGGAAACAGTAACCGTCGCCTCGTCATTGCAGGAGGCATCTCCCACTGTGTAGGTGTAGGCCCCCGTTTCGTCCACTCCGGGAGTGAACGTACTTCCGGTTACATTACCCGAAGGAGAGGTCCAGAATCCTCCTACGTTGGCACCCGGCAATTCGTCGAATAAGTCAGTGGGGGCTGCGTTGCTGCAAATCTCAACTGTGGCGTCGTTTCCCGCAAAGGGCACATCAATCACCGACACTTCCACAGTTGCAGAACCATCGCACGGTGCGGAACCCACTGTATAAGTATAAGTACCGGGTGAGTCAGAAGCAGGGTTGAACTCACCGCTGAAAACATTACCCAAGGGGTCTGTCCATGACCCACCTGCTTCAGGAGTGCCTTGCAGAAAGTCGAAAAGTGAAGTGGGGGGATTG
>SKUL01000129.1 GCA_007129985.1 Flavobacteriales bacterium | reverse complement strand
GTGGAATACCATTGAACGAGGGATTGTATTCGCAATGCAAACAATCAGTATCGGGCAATAACTGGCTCATCACCCGCTGACCGGAACCATACATCGCATCAAATGCAAATCTGAATCCTGAATGTGCAATGGCATCTAAATCAAAATGCTCGCGAACGTGCCGCAGGTATTTCTCTTCAAGGTTGCTTTCCTTAATCCAGCCTGCCTGAAGTAAATCCTCAAAGCTAAGTTGGTCCGGGTCAAAGTCAAGTTGAACGGGAATAAAAGCCTCTATTTCATCCACTTCCTTGCGTGGCAAAGGCCCCCCAAAATTCCCTTTGAGTTTGTACCCGTTGTACTCAGGAGGGTTGTGGCTTGCCGTTATCACAATTCCCAGACGGGCTTCGCGCTGCAAAACCGCCAGAGACACCATCGGCGTGGAAACAAAATCATTGGACAAGCGAACGTGGTATCCTCGATGCGCCAATACCTTGGCTGCTTCCATCGCAAAGAGCTTTCCGTTAAAGCGGCAATCGTATCCAATTACCACTTCGCCCCCACCGGGCACCTCATCCAACCACCGCGCAACTCCTTCTGAAACACGCGCTACATTGTAAAAGGTGTACTCCTTACCAATTATCGCGCGCCAACCATCCGTCCCGAACTTGATTTTCATCTTACTTGTAGATTTTCCGTTCGTTTAAAGCCCTGCGGTACTTCTCAGCATACCGGTTGTGCTCTCTTAAATTGGTTGAAAAATAGTGATATCCTGAGAAATCCTCCCGCGCGCACATAAAAATAAAGTTGTGCTGCTCTGCATTTAACACTGCATCAACAGCCCCCACGTCAGGAAAAAGGATAGGTCCCGGCGGTAATCCGACGTTCCTGTATGTATTGTAAGGATGGTCGTATTCAAGATGCTTGTACAACACGCGATTGATGCTGAAATCACCCACCGCAAAAATCACCGTGGGGTCGCTCTGCAATTTCATGCCCTTTCTGAGCCGATTGAGATAAAGTCCCGCAATGCGCTTGTGCTCATCGGGTCTCAAGCGCTGCTCGGCCTGCACAATAGACGCAAGGGTTACCACTTCGGACTGGCTTAAACCCAGGGCACGGGCTTTCTGCACCCGCTCGGCGGTCCAAAACTTTTTGAATTCTTCGGCCATTCGCTCTATTACCGACTCTGTACTACTTGCCCAATCGAGATGATACGTGTTGGGGATAAACATAGCCGGAAAAGTATGGCGGTTAAATCCGTAGTGGGCCATCACATCAGTGCTCGAAAGCACAGCAAGAAAATGGGTAGAATCCGGCTCTAACTGGCTGCCCATTCTTCCTGCCAGTTCTTCGAGTGTTCGGAGATTATTGAAAGTGAGTTTCACCTCTAACCTACCGTTTCCGGCTCTGAGGTGGTCAATAAGCTGCTGATTGCTCATACCGTCATGCAGCTTATATTTTCCGGGCACGATGAGATTGCCCCGGTAGTTTTTTCGTTCGGCCACCCACTCAAAAGTATGGCGATTTAATATGTACTCCTTTTGCTCCAACAATCCTGCAACCGTTTCGAGATTCGCTCCGGTGGGGATGTAGAGGTATCCGTTTTTTTGCGCTTCCACAGCTACATTGGGCCAATACACGCGCTTGTACAGCGAGAAAAGCTTGACTCCTCCCACCACAAGGAGCAACAGCACCATGGCAACAAGTAATCTCAAGAGCGGTCTGGACGAGTTATTCTTCTTCGCCATGTAGTTTCTTGGTCATAAGAATTAAGTCCTGCCAGCCCTCCGGAGTACGAATCCAGTTTTTGCGGAGGCCTGTTCCTTCATATCCGGCAGCATCGAAAAGCTTCCTTGCTGCCACATTATTCGCCATCACATCTGCATAAAGTTGTTGAAGGAACAAAACGTCGCGGGCATAGATAGCCAGTCCGTTCAGTGCCTCCTTGCCAAAACCGTTTCCTCTGCCTTCCTTCTCTCCAATTAAAATCCCCACTCCGGCGCGCAGGTGTGTGAAATCGCAGTCAAACAAGTCAACAGCGCCAATGGTAGTACCGTCATCTTTGCGCGAAATCATCAGCCTCAATTGCTTATCGGTATAGATATCGGTTATGTTCAGCACAAATTGCTCAAGGCTTCTGCGTGAAAAAGGCTTCGTGGTGTGACTCACCAACCAGTTTTCGGGGTCGTTTTCCCAACGGTACAATGCCGGCACATCCGCCGGCTCCAGTGCCCTTAAAATAAGTCGCTCAGTTTGAATCATGGCTGTGTTTCGTGTCAACAAATCCCGAAAAAACCTTCTTTGCCGGTCCCGAGAGCCAAATGTTTTGAAAGCCCTGATTGCTATCCAAATCGGCTTCTACCTTCAACTCTCCGCCTTTTGTATGGACCATCACTTCGCCTTCAAAGTTACTATCAAACCTATATGCCAGCGCGGCGGCAGTAACCCCCGTGCCGCAGGATAGGGTTTCATCCTCCACCCCTCTTTCATAGGTACGCATGCGCAGTTTGCCATCCGCCAGCACTTCTACCAGGTTCACATTAATGCCTTTCTCACGAAAAGTATCGCTGTACCGAATACTCCGCCCGATATCAACCAAATCCGCACTCTCAACATCACTCGCAAAGCGAATGTAGTGCGGCGAGCCGGTGTTGAGTTGAAAATCTGCGTTGCGTTTCTGACAAGCCGAAACAGGATTCATGGAGATGCGAACCCAACCGTTGTCATCTACAAACCCCTCGTGCATTCCGTCAATAGCGCGAAATGAGCACCGTTCTCCAATCCAACCATGCGAATGCGCAAACAAAACAGCACACCGGCTTCCGTTGCCGCAATAACTCTGCGAACCATCGGGGTTGAAGAAGTTCATGTGGAAGTCTGCCACTTCGTCAGTCTCCATCAGAATCAGCCCATCCGAGCCTATTCCGAAGCGCCTGTTGCACAACCATTGAATGAAATCAATATCGTGAACGGGAAATGTTTGAGACCGGTTATCAATGATAATAAAATCGTTGCCGGTACCCTGGTATTTTTCGAAGTGGACGTCCATATGCCTCGTGCAAAATTAGGTATTCAACTTACAAAGCCACTGATGTAGAGCCATGGGTATGGTTTTTGCTCGAATGAAGCGTGGAATTAGTCGAACGAAAATCATGTTATACCACTCTACCCATGACACTTAACACGAATTAACACAGCACAACATGTAACTTGTATGCAATTTGATGTTATAAACGCGTCCGGCCTGCGTTAGTACAGTATGGACAAGTATCTCAAACAATAACTCGATTTCAAATCACAACAGAAAAAGCTATGAAGAAAATTTGGTCAACCCTTCTGATTGCCACCGTGGGCGGACTGGTAGCAGTAGGAAGTTTTGTGTGGCTGGGCGGTGATCTGGCCGTTCATCAAAATGAGAAACCCAAATCGCAGATGGTGGAGTACCATCCTTTTCAAACCATACCGGTTTCGGGCGCATCTGTACCTCCCGGTTCCATGGACTTTACGCGTGCCGCTGAAATGTCGGTTCATGCAGTGGTTCACGTCACCACCGAGAGTGTGCCCCAAACCTATTACAACCCCTGGAGCGATTTCTTCGGTGGCCGGCGCTATTATCAAGCTGAGCCGGCGCGCTCGGCAGGTTCGGGAGTTATCATTTCACCCGATGGCTATATCGTAACCAACAACCACGTGATTGCCGAGGCGCATAAAATAGAGGTCACCATGAACGATATGCGGACTTACGAGGCCGTTGTGGTTGGAAGTGACCCCTCCACCGATCTGGCCTTGCTCAAAATTGACGACAGCGAACTCCCCTACCTCACTTTTGGAAACTCTGATGACATTAAGGTGGGTGAATGGGTGTTGGCTGTGGGAAATCCCTTCAACCTCACCTCTACCGTGACCGCAGGTATCGTAAGCGCTAAGGCCAGGAACCTCAACTTGCTGCGATACGACCCCGGAAGCGATCAGTTTCCGATTGAGTCATTTATTCAGACAGATGCCGCCGTAAACCCCGGTAACTCCGGAGGCGCGTTGGTTAGTATTACCGGAGATTTGATCGGTATCAACACCGCAATCGCATCAAAGACGGGTTCCTACAGCGGTTACGCTTTTGCCATCCCTGCAAGTATCGTTCAAAAAGTCACCAACGATTTGTTTGAATTCGGAAGGGTGCAACGTGCCTTTGTGGGAGTGTCGATAGCGAACATTTCCGAAGATCTGGCGCGTTCTGAAAAACTTCAAAGCCGAAGCGGTGCCTATGTGCGCGGCCTCACGGATGGTGGTGCAGCAGCAGAAGCCGGTATAAAAATTGGCGACATTATTAATAAGGTAAACGATGCCAACGTTCGAAACGTAACGGAGCTTCAGGAGCAAATTGCAAGATTCCGGCCCGGCGACAGCGTAGTTGTGGGCGTTACCCGAGGAAAAGAGCAAAAGTTCTTCAACCTCACACTCAGAAACCAGCACGGCAACACCGAAATGAGAAGTCGTGCAGCTGATGTGGTTACAGCAGCTTTCGGAGCTACTTTCGAAGAAGTAGATGACAACACGCTGCGCCGTTTGAACATTAAACAGGGTGTAGTGGTTGACAATATCACAGACGGATCCATCCAAAAGGCCGGAATTAAAAACGGCTTCATCATAACCCGAATTGACAAAAAGCCTGTGAGTACTCCAGAGGATGTCAGCAAAATCCTGAAAGAAAGCCGGGGCGGCGTGCTGATTGAAGGAATGTACCCCAACGGTTCTTTGGCTTACTATGGATTTGGACTTTAAAAAAATGGGAATCATCAATCGGCTGGCCTGCGAGACACAGAATCAGAAACCGTAAACTCTAATTACCTAAAGTCTCCTTAGTTAAGACAGACTGATTGAAAAAAAGGCGACGGGCTCCCCTCCTGTCGCCTTTATATTCCCGTCATTTCGGCTTAACCCGCTCTTGATTGCAACGGAATAAAAGCCTACCTTTGCCGGGATATTTGATTGGGGGGCTAAACCATCACTCACTCGGATAAAAACACCACATGAGACAACTAAAAATCACCAAAAGCATTACCAATCGTGAGAGCCAGTCGCTCGACAAATACCTCCACGAAATTGGTAAAGAAGACCTCATCACCGCAGAAGAAGAAGTGGAATTGGCTCGCCGGATCAAAAAAGGTGATCAGGCAGCCCTCGAAAAACTGACCCGCGCCAATCTGCGATTTGTGGTTTCTGTTTCAAAACAATACCAAAACCAGGGGCTTTCTCTTCCCGACCTTATCAATGAAGGTAACCT
>SKUL01000106.1 GCA_007129985.1 Flavobacteriales bacterium | reverse complement strand
TGGTTGGGCTGCACCGGAGGGCCCTACGAGGTTGCCAACGACTGGGGCGTTTTTCGCGAGATTTATTGCGCGGGCAACGACAGCGTTTTTGCCTTTCTCAAAACGGTGCTGACCGAAGTGATGGAGTTGTTTCCGGGCCCTTATTTGCACATCGGCGGTGATGAAGCGCCCAAATACCGATGGGAACACTGCAACAAATGTCAAAAGCGAATAGCCGAACAAGGCCTGCATGACGAACACGAACTGCAAAGCTGGTTTATCGGGGAAATTGCTGAATTTCTGGCCGAAAATAATCGCATTTTGATTGGTTGGGATGAAATCCTGGAAGGCGGACTTCACCCCGATGCCGTGGTGCAAAGCTGGCGAGGCATGGAAGGCGGTGTTGCTGCCGCGGAAGCCGGTCAGTACGCAATCATGTCGCCCACCAGCCACTGCTACTTCGACTACGACCTGCGGGCCATTGACCTGGAAAAAGTGTACAGCTTCAACCCCATTCCTACCGACCTCGACAGCAGTCTGCATCATTTTATCCTCGGCGGGGAGTGCAACCTCTGGACCGAGCACATTCCCGACAGGACTACGCTGGATGCGCAAACCTTTCCTAGACTTTTGGCCATGAGCGAGGTGCTTTGGACCGCTCCGCGTGAGCGCGATTTTGAAGCATTCCGCCAAAGAGTGCGCGGCCAGTATGCGCATCTTCGCAAATGGGGTGTGCATTACGGTGCCGAAACTTTTCCCTTTCAAATCAGCACCGCAGTAGCAGAAGACGGCAGCCTGAAAGTGCAACTTACTCCGTGGACAGACGATGCTGCCCTGCTCCTCACCGATGGAGACGGCAACAGTTTTTACGCCGATGAACAGTTGCATATTCCTGCGCGGGTAAGGCGAAACTACACCATTCAGCCCATGCACCTCGGAGCCGCGGCCGGAAAGCCTCATCCGCTATCCGTGGCAGCCCATCTGGCGATTCATGCTGAAGTGGAAGCTGAAGCAAGTTTTCACAAGCAGTACACGGCAGGGGGCTTGCAGGGCTTAACCGACGGCCTGCTGGGCTCCGAAAACTTTCGCGACGGTCGCTGGCAGGGCTACTGGGGACAAGACCTTGATTTCCGTTTGGATTTGGGTGCGGAGCTTTCTGCGGAATACCTCGCCATCCGAACCTTGCAATACAACAACGCCTGGATTTTCATGCCACGCGAAGTAAGCTTCTACACCGCTACCGAACCCGGCATCTGGACCCTGCAAGGAAGCGTTAAACCGCAAACGTCACCAGAGGAGCGCACACAAATTGTGAAGGAAATGGCGCTCAGAATCCCGGAAACGAGCTTCCGGTATTTGCGCGTAACAGCAACCTATCCGGGCGATGTACCCGCATGGCACGAAGCAGCCGGGGCGAAAAGCTGGATTTTTCTGGACGAAATTATGGTGGAATGACGTTAGCGAAATGGGGCTAAAACCTATTCAGAAACACTGACATTTAAGACTTCCAGTGCTCTACCAATGGGCAAAGCAAATCCGATTCCTTCCACGCCTTGGCGAACTATTTTTTGTTGGATAATTCCAATGATTTCGCCGTTTTCGTTGAGAAGTGGCCCTCCGCTATTACCGGGGCTCACAGAAATATCAGCCTGCAGCACGATTTCATCATCGCGTTCTCTTTTTCCGCTAATCATTCCACGCGCAACCGATTGGCCCAATTTCAAATCGTGGGGTGTTCCGATTGTTACTGCATCATCGCCAATCGAAACATCATCTAAATTTACCGGTAGTGCCCTAAACCCGGAACCTGCAATTTTAAGAATTACCACGTCTCTCTTTTTGTCATAGGCCACCACCTCAGCTCCGAGTAGCAGCCCTTCTGAAAACTGAACTTCAATCTTGTTGACTCCATCCACTACATGAAAAGCACTGATTACAAGCCCTGACTTATCAATGATTGCTCCGCTTCCATGGCCGCCATCGGTGATTATGGTTACGCATGCTTTGTTGGCGTATTGAATCATTTCACTCATTTTTTGAAAACCCGGATTGGTAATCCCTTCAATGGTGAAAGACTCCCGAGGGCCATCGCCGTCACTTTCATCACTCAAGGCTGCATGCTCACCCGGCGAATTCACGATGTCATGAAAACCACTGTTGGCAAAAAAGTCAATCAAGCCATTTTCAAACGCCATCAGGTTGTTGGGAGACCTTTGAAAGGGCCGTTGTCGCAAATTGGTTACACCTTTATTCCGATAGGTGAGTACTACATCTCCCTTACGTTTATCCAACACCTGCCATTCAAGATCCATTTCCGTGCGTCCAACAAGGTCATCCCGTGTACCACGCCCAAAACCCTTTTCGATACGCATGTCAACATCGTAGCCTACCAGTTTTATTCCAACAACAAATCTCGGTAAAAGCGGTGCTCTTCTTTTTTCATCAGAGAATAGCTCGGCCGCCGCAGTTGCAGGAGTTCTAAGGCCCATTTTTTCACCTATCTCAAAGAATTTTTTTTCGAATGCATCAACGCCGATTTTTACCGAACCCTCCCATTTGATAGATTCTTCGGTGCCATCTTTGAGCGTTAATTTGCCAATAGTCTGGCCATCTTTAAAATCATCAGCCACGAGCTTATCAAACCCCACAAGTGCGCTTCCTTTTTCAAATTCAATTTCGGGCACCATTGACTCCAATGTTAGCCTATAACTATGATCAAATTGCCTGGGCTTGCTCGTAACACTATCAACCCATGTTTTGTAGCCAGGAAGTTTGACCTCTAATTTGATTTGACCGTGTTCTCTCGCCTCCTTCCAAAAGAAACTGACGCGACAAGGGGTGACACACCTCTTTTCACCATTCACCAACACATCGGCGGCATCCGGGGTAGTATGAAATTCATACTGAAACTGCGCGTTCAACCTAGGGTGAATAGCAAGAACACATACAACGGATAATAAAATCGCTCTCAACATAAGACTAATTAGAAGAAATAACTAAATCCTGTTTTGAAATGGATCAACACCTTGTTTCCACTGGCTTTATCACTTAATAAAGTGTATCTAACTTCGCTTAGATTACTATTTACGAACCTATAATCATAGTCAACCACGAACAAGAAACCGTCAAAGTTCATCATCATCAAATCCACGGCAACTTGCGCATCGAAAGTAAGGAAATCGGAGAGGGGCAACGAACACCCGAGGGCCAGACCCGGAATGTGTACACCAACGCTCTCACTCGTCCTGATATTCTTGGCTTCAACCAAAGGGTAACGCAGGTCTCCATTGGAATAAAACTCTGCCGGTTTTTCTGGTCTGACAAATTCAAAAGACTCATTCATAACTGAATAAGTGTACCTGACATCAACAAATAACAACAAATGGCGTGTGAAATAACCTCTCGCGAAAACACCAATGGACGCACTTTGTCTGAGTGTGTAATCAAGTGTGGTAGGATCATACCTTATTGTCGCACCGAATGAAGTATCATTCCATCCATTAAACGAACCCGATGCAAACGAAAAATTGTTACCCTGCACCAATGGCATAGAACCCTCAAGGCCAAACGCAAAGTTCCTCATGGGTCGGTGCATAACACTACCGTGTAACCTCAACTGATGAAGCATCGCAACATCAGAGCCTGCGCCGTATAACCCTGGCCTGGTATCAAATGGCATCAAACCATAACCTACTCCTGCGTTTACATAGGTAAATTGAGCCACGCTATCCGTACGGCTATAGAGAGATATACAAAGCACCAATATGAACGGTAGTAGCCCTCGATTCCAATCTTTAAACTTCATGGACTGTTTCTTTGGATTTTCCGAGATGAGTGCAACAAATATATCAAGTCCTGGCAATTTTATTCTGCTTCAATTGAATACAAGTCACAAAATCCCCTTTACGGAAGTTACGCATCCTTCTCACCGGTTTCGGTAGATTTGACCTCACCAAATTCTGTCTTATTTTCACGCATGTTTCTAGAAATCTGCGCCGAAGACCTCGCCCAATCACTGGCCGCACAAGCCTGCGGAGCGCACCGCGTTGAGCTTTGCGCCGATTTGCACAACGGCGGCACCACGCCTTCCTACGGAATGTTGGAACAGGTGAGCGAAACCTGCAACATCCCGGTTTTTGCGATGATAAGACCCCGTGGGGGCGACTTTTGCTACAGCGCCGCAGAGCTGAGATTGATGCTCAGCGATATCCGCGCAGCCGCAAGGGCCCATGCCGCAGGTGTGGTTTTTGGCGTACTGAACAACGATGCTACCCTGAACAAAGAGCACAACATAATGCTGCTGAACGAAGCCCATTCACACGGACTGGCAGCTACCTTTCACCGGGCGATAGATGTGTGTCGCGACCCGCTTCACGCGCTCGAAACCCTGATGGAGTTAGGCTTTGAAAACGTGCTTACCTCGGGACAGGAAGTTTCGGCCGAAAAGGGCCTTGCCCTAATTGCCGCCATGACCCAACTCGCCGGAGACAACCTTACCGTGATGGCCGGCAGCGGAGTGAACCCTTCCAATGCAAAACGCTTTAAAGAAGCAGGAGTGAAAGCGCTGCACGCCACAGCCAGAAAAGAAATGCAAAGCTCCCTGCACCTGCACATGGGCACGCAATGGCAGCCTGACGAAGAAAAAATCGGTGGAATTCTGGAAGCGATTAGCCGGTAGCCAGTTGCGTTTGCGGTGAATCGCTCATTTGGGCCTCAAACCGCTGAATGAAATCCATCACGAGCTGATTGAAAACGGCCGCCTGCTCAATACTCACCACGTGTCCGCAGTATCGCACCACTTCCAAACGCACTTTTTTGTGGAGGGCCGCATAGCGCTCTGCCTGCCGCAAAAAGAGGTGGTCTTGAGCGCCCATCACCAACAACTGCGGTATATGGCTCGGCTTGTGAAAAATGTGTTTCAAGGTTTGATTGAGCCCGGCGTAAAGCGCAGTCCATTTTCGGAATTCCTCCGTGCTCAACACCTGCGACTCACGCAGAAAGACCTCGCGCGATTTTTTGTGGTTTTTTCGAGGAAGCATGATGGTTGCGCTCAGATTGTAAAAGGCGCGGTAACCGATGATTTTAGCAAGCGCCAGACTGGTTCCGGCCAATATTTTGAGACCGGTACTAAGCCGTACAATGGCTCCTGCACTGATGACTGAGGCTACACGACTCGGCTGCTGGTCGCGCATGGTAAGCACGATGATGCTGCCCAGGGAAACCCCGACCAAATGCAGTTTTTGTACACCGAGATGGTCGGCCACGCGCCAGATTTCCGACCCTATT
>SKUL01000172.1 GCA_007129985.1 Flavobacteriales bacterium | reverse complement strand
ATTGGATACATTCAGAATCAAAAGGAGCATCACCAAAAAAGAACGTTCAAAGAGGAATACAAAGACTTTTTGGCCAAATACCAAATTGAACATCAGGACGAATACCATTTCGAATGGATAGATTAAGACCCTGAAAGGGTCGAATGTCTAAAGACTATCAAACAAGGAAAAGGTACGACCCCGTCGGGGTCGAATATCACCCATAGCATGTAATCCAATAAAGGTTCAATGTACATCACGTCAAAGCTGACCTGCGAATGTTAAACCATGAGTTGAAGCGTTGAACCATCCGGTGATTCAAACCTCCCCATCACTCCGCATAAAAATTCAGCCCCAATCTTTCTTCCATCCCCTTCAATCCCTGAAGGCCGCCGGTGTGAACAAGGACCAAGGTGGTACCGCGGGCAAAGGCGTCATTTCCCATCATATCCCATACGCCGTAGAACATTTTAGCGGTGTACACCGGGTCGAGCTTAAAACCGTGCTCCTTGTAAAACTGCTGCATAAAGGCAATCAGCTCCGGTGTAACGCGGGCGTATCCACCAAAATGGTAGTTTGTTTGGATGTTCCAATTACGTTGAGTGGTGCTAAGCCCTTCAGATGCCACAAGGGCGGCTACCTCATCATCCAGAAAAGCGCCGTTCTTCAAGGCCGAAAAGCCCAGAGCCTGTTGGCCCGGATTTAAGGCCAATGCGATTCCTGCCAATGTGGTGCCGGTTCCGCAAGCCACGGCGATTTTGTCAAAAGGCATGGACACTTCCTCAACAATCTCCTTGCAACCACGCACTCCGTCGGCATTGGCTCCACCCTCCGGCACGAGGTATGAACCCGGATATTCATCAAGCAATGCCTGCTGAAAAGACTCCTCGTAGCGCATGCGGTAATCCGAGCGCGACACATAATGCAGGTGCATGCCCTGTTCTGCTGCAAAGCGCAATGTGCTGTTGAGAGGCAATGTTTCTTCGCCGCGCACCACTGCTACTGACGAGAGTCCTACCTTGGCGCAGGCTCCCGCCGTGGCGTGCAAGTGATTGCTATAAGCCCCGCCAAAAGTGAGGATGCGCGAACAAGCTCTGCCTTGGGCCTCTTGAATATTGTACTTCAGCTTACGCCATTTATTGCCCGAAACCACAGGGTGAAGCAAGTCATCCCGCTTTACCCAAACAGACAACCCCTTACGCTCAAACAAAGGTGATTTGAGTTCCTGGAGCGGCGAGGGTGTTGCAATGATATCCACCAATGAATATTCTACGAATGAAGGTATTAAGGAAATCTTCAAGCCAATGAAATCAAGCCTCGCAAAGAAACTTCACGTAGCAACCGAAAGTCATGTCTTATCCGAGCCCAGCGACTCTAAATCACATCCTCAACGCAGCGCGGCCGGGGTAAAAGGCCATCTTGCCAAGCTGCTCCTCAATGCGAAGCAATTGGTTGTACTTGGCAACCCTGTCGCTGCGCGAAGCTGAACCGGTTTTAATCTGCATGGTTTGAAGGGCCACAGCCAAATCAGCAATGGTAGTGTCTTCGGTTTCGCCTGAGCGGTGACTCATCACTGATGTGTAGCCATGGCGGGTAGCAAGCTGTACCGCGTCAATGGTTTCGGTAAGGGTACCAATCTGGTTCACCTTTACGAGAATGGAGTTGGCTACCCCGTCGCTGATTCCGCGCGATAAACGCTCGGTGTTGGTCACGAAGATATCATCACCTACAAGCTGTACTTTGTCGTCAAGAGCTTCGGTAAGCTTTTGCCATCCATCCCAGTCGTCTTCGTCCATACCGTCTTCAATCGACACGATGGGGTACTTTTTCACCCAGTCGGCCCAGTAGTTCACCATGTCATAAGAACTGAGTTCATCGCCTGTTGATTCAAAGCGGTAGAGCTTTTTCTCGGCGTTGTAAAACTCCGATGCTGCCGCATCCAGTGCAATAGCAATATCATCGCCGGGCTTGTAACCGGCCTTCTCAATGGCCTGTAAAACGGCTTCAATGGCGGCTTCGTTGCTTTCCAGTTGAGGAGCAAAACCACCTTCGTCGCCGACGTTGGTTGAGTGGCCGCCTTTTTTGAGTACTTCTTTCAGGTGGTGAAAGACCTCCACACCCATGCGCAAGCCTTCCGAAAAGCTCTCAGCACCGATGGGCATCACCATAAACTCCTGGATATCTATTTTGTTATCGGCGTGCTGACCCCCATTCAGAATGTTCATCATTGGCACGGGCAGATAGCTGGCCGACGGTCCACCGATGTAACGATAGAGTGGCATACCTGCCTCCTGGGCTGCGGCTTTGGCAATGGCCAGCGACACCCCAAGAATGGCATTGGCGCCGAGAACGCTTTTGTTGTCGCTGCCGTCAATACCTATCATCGCGCGGTCTATCATTTGTTGCTCAAATACATGGGCCCCATGAAGCTCGTTGTTCAACACGTTGATTACGTTCTGCATGGCTTTGGTAACCCCTTTTCCGAGGTAACGACCTGCGTCACCGTCGCGGAGTTCTACCGCTTCGTGCACGCCGGTTGAAGCACCCGAAGGCACCGCTGCCCTGCCGAGCACACCATTTTCGGTGATTACATCTACTTCAAGGGTGGGGTTGCCGCGTGAATCGAGAATCTCGCGGGCTTGTATCTGCGCAATAAGTGACATGTGATAAGTTGGTTTTAGATAGTCAGCATTTCGGATTTTACACCAGCCATGTTTTCCACGAACTGGTCAAAGAGGTAACGGGAGTCGTGCGGTCCGGGCGAGGCCTCGGGGTGGTACTGCACCGAAAACACCGGACGCCCTTTGAGACGCAGCCCTGCGAGTGTGCCATCGTTGAGATGAACGTGGGTGATTTCCACTTCGGGGTGTGCTTCGGCGCCGGCGTAGTCAACCACAAAGCCATGGTTTTGCGAGGTAACCTCACACTTGCCGGTAAGCAAGTTCTTTACGGGATGGTTAATTCCGCGATGACCGTTGAACATTTTGGTGGTTTTCAATCCCTGGCTTAGGGCCAGCACCTGATGCCCCAGACAAATACCAAACACCGGTCGGCCTCTGGCCACGATGCCTTTTACGGTTTCAACCACTTTGGGCATGGCAGCGGGGTCTCCGGGGCCATTGGAGAGCATGTAACCTTCGGGCTTCCATGCTTCCATTTCATCGAGGCTTGTGTGCATGGGAAACACGCGAACCACACAACCACGCTCTGTAAGGCAGCGCACAATGTTGGTCTTTACGCCAAGGTCGAGCAATGCCACCCGCGGACCGTTGTTTCCTTCGCCTGCAGTGTATGCTTCGGAAGTGGTTACACGCGATGACAGCTCCAGGCCCTGCATGGAGGGTACTTCTGCCAGTCGGCGACGGAGTTCATCCAAATCGGATATTTCCGAGGAAATAATCGCGTTCATGGCTCCTTTATCGCGAATATGTCGAACCAGTGCTCGCGTATCTACGTCGGCAATTCCCACCAGGCCATCACGCTCCAGGTAATCCTGCAGCGATGCATCGCCAACGGGACGGCTGTAGGTTATGGAGAACTTCTTCACCACGAGTCCGGATATCTTCACACCTTCGGATTCAACTTCCTCGCTGAAGGTTCCATAATTTCCGATGTGCGAAGTAGCCATCACGAGAATCTGCCCGAAGTACGACGGGTCGGTAAAGATTTCCTGGTATCCGGTCATTCCGGTGTTAAAAGCTATCTCTCCGGTAGTGGTGCCCCGAGCACCTACCGAACTGCCTTTGAAGACGGTACCGTCTTCGAGCATCAGGGTTGTGTCAAAAGTTTCCATGGCTACAAATTTGGTCAAAAAAAAGGGATAATGCGGTTGGCATTATCCCTTTCGGTGTGAGCAATGTTATCAATTTAGGCTTCGTCTTTTTTGGTTTCGTCGTCGCCCTCTTCCTTCTTTTCTTCGGCTGCGGGAGCTTCTTCAGCGGCGGCTTCAGGAGCAGCGGCCTCAGGAGCCTCTTCAGCAACCTTCTTGGTGGTGTCTTCTGCCTCGGCAGGAGTTTCAGCAGGAGTTTCTACCGCCTCAGGAGCGGGTGCTACCTCTGCAGCCTTAGCAGCGGGTGCTTCAGCTTTGGGCTCTTCCTGCTTCACTTCAGCTTCTGCGGCGGGTGCTGCTGCAGGGGCAGCTTGCTTTTTACCACCACGACGGCTTCGGCGCGACTTGGTTTTCTTTTCGGTGTTCAGCAACAGCTCGTTGAAGTCAACAAGTTCAACCATGCAAAGCTCGGCACCATCACCCAATCGGCGACCGGTTTTAAGGATACGTACGTAACCTCCCGGACGCTCGGCGATTTTGGGAGCTACTTCGCGAAAAAGCTCGGTTACCGCCTCCTTGCTGCGTAGATAGCTGAATACCACGCGACGTGAGTGGG
Organism: Flavobacteriales bacterium; assembly: GCA_007129985.1. Classification (GTDB taxonomy): domain Bacteria; phylum Bacteroidota; class Bacteroidia; order Flavobacteriales_D; family SKUL01; genus SKUL01. The sequence goes on along the minus strand of SKUL01000172.1, from coordinate 13,159 downwards.
TTGAGTCTTCTTTTGATTTGGTGATCAACGGCTCAACGTATTTGCGCAACTCTTTACCTTTTGCAAGGGTGGTGTTGATGCGCTTATGCTCAATAAGCGAGCAAGCCATGTTCGACAACATCAGTTCGCGGTGGGCTTTCTTACGTCCGAGCGGATTGATTTTCTTTCCGTGTCTCATCTTCTTCGTGTACTATTTTCAGCGTTGCTGAATGGGTTGTTAGTCTTTGTCAAGTTTGTATTTCGAAACATTCATTCCGAAAGAGAGTCCTTTGGCTTCAATCAGATCCTCCAGCTCAGTGAGCGACTTCTTACCGAAGTTGCGGAATTTGAGGAGGTCGTTTTTATTGAAGCTTACAAGGTCGCCAAGGGTTTCGATATCGGCTGCTTTCAGGCAATTCAGTGCACGAACAGAGAGGTCCATATCAACCAATTTGGTTTTGAGCAACTGACGCATGTGTAGCGAGGACTCATCGAACTCTTCGGTTTCCATTTTCTCTTCATTGTCGAGGGTGATTTTCTCGTCTGAAAAGAGCATGAAGTGGTGAATCAACACCTTTGCAGCTTCCTGAAGCGCATCTTTAGGGGTAATAGAACCGTCGCTGGTGAGTTCGATAACGAGTTTCTCGTAGTCGGTCTTTTGCTCTACGCGGTAATTCTCTACGTGGTAGTTCACGTTTTTAACCGGGGTAAAGATGGCGTCGGTAAAGATGGTTCCAACGGGAGCGTTTGATATACGGTTCTCTTCGGCGGGAACGTAACCGCGACCTTTGCTGATGGTGAGTTCCATTTCGAGCTTAACCTTGGGCTCAAGGTGGCAAATCACGTGGTCGGGGTTCAACACCTGGAAAGCAGAGGTAAACTCACCGATATCGCCGGCGGTAATCACGTCTTTTCCGGTGATGGAAATATTCACCTTTTCGGTTTCGGTATCGTCAATCTGACGCTTAAAGCGCACTTGTTTGAGGTTGAGTACGATGTTGGTCACATCCTCTACCACACCTTTGATGGTGGCGAATTCGTGATCTACACCTTCAATCTTCACAGATGTGATGGCAAAGCCCTCAAGTGAAGAAAGTAGAATACGGCGAAGTGCGTTACCGATGGTGATACCGAATCCCGGTTCAAGTGGTCTGAACTCAAACTGACCTGATTGGTGGTCAGAACTGATCATCACTACTTTATCGGGCTTCTGGAATTCTAATATTGCCATGGTGGTCTATATTGACGGTTTGTTGTTCAGTGATTATTTCGAGTAAAGTTCCACGATGAGCTGCTCCTTGATGTTCTCAGGGATTTGCTCGCGCTCGGGAAGGTTGAGGAAAGATCCGCTCATGGTGTTGCGGTCAAACGACAACCAATCGTGCTTTTTGTTGCTTGAAGCAAGTGCTGAAGAGATTACCTCAAGAGATTTTGATTTCTCGCGCACAGCAACGCTATCGCCCGGACGCAATTCGTACGAAGGTACATTTACCACATCGCCGTTTACGGTAATGTGACGGTGCGTTACGAGCTGACGTGCCTGACGGCGGCTGTTTGCCAGCCCCATGCGGAACACGGTGTTGTCCAGACGTGCCTCGCAGAACTGGAGCAACAAAACCCCTGTAACACCTTTCTTACGTGAAGCACGCTCAAAGATGTTGCGGAACTGACGCTCCAGAATTCCGTAGGTGTATTTGGCCTTTTGCTTCTCGGCGAGCTGCACGGCGTATTCCGATTGCTTGGAGCGGCGTTTGTCCGGTCCGTGCATTCCGGGGGGGTAGTTCTTGCGCTCGAGCGCCTTATCGGGCCCGAAGATGGGCTCTTTGAACTTACGCGCAATCTTTGATTTGGGGCCTCTGTATCTTGCCATTACTGTGCTTTTTCTTGCGGATGATTATACTCTTCGTTTCTTGGGAGGACGGCATCCATTGTGAGGAAGCGGTGTTACGTCCACGATTTCGGTTACTTCAATACCGCTATTATGAATAGAGCGGATAGCAGATTCGCGACCTGAGCCGGGACCTTTTACAAACACCTTCACTTTGCGCAGACCGTATTCGTAGGCTTCTTTAGCGCAATCCTCGGCAGCCACCTGAGCTGCGTAGGGAGTGTTCTTTTTAGAACCGCGGAAACCTTGTTTACCGGCCGATGACCATGAAATCACCTGACCTTGTGCGTTGGTAAGCGATATGATGATGTTGTTGAAGGTAGCCTGGATGTGGGCTTGTCCAACCGCATCCACTTTTACCTGCTTTTTCTTTTTTGACGATGCTTTTGCCATGTTTAAAGCTTATTTGGTAGCCTTCTTCTTGTTAGCTACAGTTTTTCTCTTTCCTTTTCGGGTACGCGAGTTGTTCTTGGTTCGCTGTCCGCGCAGGGGCAGCCCGGTACGGTGGCGAATACCACGGTAGCATCCAATGTCCATCAATCGCTTGATGTTGGTCTGGATTTCAGAACGGAGCGCTCCTTCCACCTTGATTTGATCGTTGATGATAGAACGGATGGCAGTAAGCTGCTCATCGTTCCATTCGTTCACCTTCACCTCGAAACCAACGTTGGCATCCGTCAAAATTTTGCGGGCCGTGGTAGATCCGATTCCGAAAATGTAGGTGAGAGCTACTTCTCCTCTCTTGTTTTTGGGCAAGTCAATCCCTGCTATACGAGCCATAATTCAGTGCGTATTAATTATCCTTGTCGTTGTTTTAACTTGGGGTTTTTCTTGTTGATGATGTACAACTTCCCCTTTCGCCGTACGATTTTACAGTCGGCGCTTCGTTTTTTGAGTGATGCTCTGATTTTCATCGCTTCCTTCTTTGCGGTTCCAAACGAAACCTATTTGTATCTGAATGTAATTCTTCCTTTTGTTAAATCGTATGGCGACATTTCCACTTTCACCTTATCGCCGGGCAGAATACGGATGTAGTTCATTCGCATTTTTCCGGAGATGTGCGCAACGATGGTATGACCGTTTTCGAGTTCTACCTTGAACATTGCGTTGGAGAGTGCCTCCACAATTACGCCGTCCTGCTCTATGGATGTTTGTTTTGCCATGATTTGATTATCCTGTCATTCCAAACACAGAATCTCTTCTGCCCTTGAGTCGGCCGGTTTCCATCAATCCGTCGTAGTGACGCATCAACAGATGGCTTTCAATTTGCTGCAGTGTATCGAGAATCACCCCAACCATAATCAACAGAGAAGTTCCTCCGAAGAAAATGGCAAATCCCTGCTTTACGCCAAACTGTACTGCAAACGCAGGCAAGATGGCCACAAGTCCGAGGAAAATTGACCCCGGAAGGGTGATGCGCGAAAGCACCGTATCAATAAAGTCGGCTGTTTCACGACCGGGTTTTACACCGGGAATAAAGCCGCCGTTGCGCTTCAGGTTATCAGCCATTTCGTTGTGGTTAACGGTAATGGCAGTGTAGAAGTAGGTGAATGCGATAATCACCACAAAAAACAGCACGTTGTACCAAAAGCCGTTGAAATCAACCAGGGAGTTCAGAAATGCTCCGGGCTCGGCCTCGAGTGCTTGCGCCACATAAAGCGGAACGAACATGATGGCCTGGGCAAAGATGATAGGCATTACTCCTGCCGCGTTTACCTTCAGCGGAAGGTACTGGCGTGCTCCCTGCACCTGCGCTCCACCGGGACCGGCAGTGCGACGGGCAAACTGAATGGGTACACGACGTACGGCTTGTACAAGTGCAACCGTAGCACCGATCACCACCAACAGAATAACCATTTCAATGAGCAGAATTACCAAACCTCCTCCACCGGGGCCGAGGCGTCCTACAACTTCCTGTGCAAAGGCAGTGGGCAATCCGGCGATGATACCAATCATGATGATCATCGAAATACCGTTTCCGATTCCTTTGTCGGTAATTTTCTCTCCGAGCCACATTACGAAAAGTGTTCCTGTGGAGAGAATAATGGTTGTCATGGTCCACCAGAATGCAGTGTCATCCAGACGCGCTTCTGCCGGAACAGTTGCCACGATATAGGTGGGAGCCTGAAAAACCGTAATCACAATGGTGAGCAAACGGGTGTACTGTGTGATTTTCTTTCGGCCGCTTTCACCTTCTTTCTGCATCTTTTGGATGGCCGGAACCGCCACACCCATCAACTGCATGATGATCGAAGCAGAGATGTAGGGCATAATTCCCAAAGCGAAGATGGACGCGCGAGAGAAAGCACCTCCGGTAAAGAGTGAGAGCAGGTCACCCAGCCCTCCTCCACCACCGGCGTTGGCTACTTCGAGTGCCGCCGAGTCAACACCGGGAAGAACCACAAAAGATCCGATTCGGTAAATGAGCAGGAAACCCAGGGTAATGAGAATCCTGAACCGAAGGTCTTCGATTTTCCAGATGTTCTTGATGGTATCGATAAAGTTCTTCATGCCGTTTACAGAATTACCGCTTCACCTCCCTGCTTTTCGATGGCCGATTTGGCCGAAGCAGAAAAAGCGTGCGCTTTTACGGTCAGTTTGGTATTGATTTCTCCACGGCCGAGGATTTTAACACGGTCGTTTTTGTTGGCAAGGCCGCGCTCGATAAGCGTTTCAAGGCCGATTTCGGTGAGCTTGTGCTCATCGGCAAGAACCTGCAGTGCATCAATGTTCACTCCGCGGAATTCCTTACGATTGATGTTTTTGAAACCAAATTTTGGCACGCGGCGCTGAAGTGGCATTTGTCCTCCTTCAAAACCTTTCTTGCGCGAATAACCGGAGCGTGATTTTGCTCCTTTGTGTCCGCGTGTTGAAGTGCCTCCGTGTCCGGAGCCTTCGCCCCTGCCAACTCGCTTTCGCTTCTTAACAGATCCTTCGGCTGGCTTAAGTTTACTCAGATCCATGATATCTTTTTGTTGCATGTTATTACTTTACCTCTTCAACCTGAAGCAGGTGCTTTACTTTGTGAATCATCCCGAGAATCTGCGATGTAGCTTCTTTCTCTACAGGGCGATTCATTCTTTTGATGCCAAGTGCTACCAGGGTTGCCTTTTGGTCCTTGGGCCGCTTAATGGCGCTTTTTACTTGTTTAATTCTCACTTTGGCCATGACGCTCTTTGTTATCCGTTGAATACTTTATCGAGAGGAACTCCGCGGTGAGCTGCTACAGTGTAGGCATCGCGCATTTTCTGGAGTGCATCAAGGGTAGCTTTTACCACGTTGTGTGGGTTTGACGAGCCCTGAGATTTTGCCAGTACGTCGTGTACACCTACGCTCTCAAGCACAGCACGCATTGCACCACCTGCAATTACTCCGGTACCACTCGCGGCAGGCTTCAGGAAAACCAAAGCACCACCGTACTTACCGTATTGCTCGTGGGGTACCGTTCCGTTTACAATAGGAACTTTGATGAGGTTTTTCTTGGCATCATCAATACCTTTTGCGATGGCTGAGGTTACCTCGTTGGCTTTTCCCAGTCCGTGACCAACCACACCGTTTTCGTTTCCTACTACCACAATGGCAGAGAAGGTGAAGGTTCTACCTCCTTTGGTTACCTTGGTAACACGGTTGATGGCCACGAGCTTATCTTTCAGCTCGATGTCACTTGATTTTACTCTTCTGACGTTTTCTGTTGACATGACTTTCCTTTCGTTAGAATTTGAGACCAGCTTCGCGGGCAGCTTCAGCAAAATGCTTTACACGGCCGTGGTAGAGGTATCCGCTGCGATCAAAAACCACATTGGTTATACCAGCAGCGATTACTTTTTCGGCCATAGCTTTTCCGATAACCTTTGCCTGCTCAATTTTGGCGATGCCCTGAGCTTCTTTCAAACCCAGAGAGCTGCATGAAGCAAGGGTTTTTCCGGTGCTGTCATCAATCAGTTGAGCGTAAAACTGGGTGTTGCTGCGAAATACGCAAAGACGAGGGCGCTCGGCGGTACCACGGGACTTGTCCAATGACCGGCGCTTGATTCGCATACGACGCTGTTCTTTACTTAGTGCCATTTCTCAATGTTTGTTATTTAGCGGCCGATTTTCCGGCTTTTCTTCTCAGTTGTTCACCCACGTAGCGGATACCTTTTCCTTTGTAAGGCTCAGGCTTACGCAGTGAGCGGATTTTTGCGGCTACAGCCCCCACCAGTTGCTTGTCGTGTGATTCGAGCACGATGAGCGGGTTCTTTCCTTTTTCAGTGATGGCCTCAACCTTCACCTCAGATGGAATTTCGAACACAATAGGGTGCGAATATCCGAGGCTGAGTTCCAGCAACTGTCCGGTGGTTTTGGCACGGTAACCAACCCCAACCAACTCCTGCTTGATGGTGAATCCGTTAGAAACGCCTTCAACCATATTGTTCAAGAGGGCGCGGGTAAGTCCATGCTGCGCGCGGGTAGCCTTCTCTTCGTTGGCGCGCTCTACAGTAACCACACCGTCTTCCATCTTTACAGACAGGTTATCGGCCAATGGCTGGGTAAGTTGGCCTTTGGGACCTTTTACTGTTACCACGTTATCGTCGGAAACCTTAAGCTCTACTCCGCCTGGCAGGTTGATGATTGCCTTTCCTATTCTTGACATAACTTCTGGTTTAGTAAACGCGGCAGAGAACCTCTCCACCCACATTTTGTTGTTTGGCCTCCTTGTCGGTCATCACTCCACTGGAGGTAGACAAGATGGCAATTCCGAGTCCGTTCAGTACCCGCGGCATGTTGTCGGCTCCAACGTAGTAACGCAATCCCGGGCGGCTGGCGCGCTCAATTTTGCGGATAGCTGGAATCTTGGTTCGCGGGTTGTACTTGAGGGCAATTTTGATGGTGCCCTGTTTGTCATCGTCTTCAAACTTGTAATTGAGGATGTAACCTTTCTCCTTGAGGATCTTGGTAATCTCCTTCTTGAGGTTTGAAGCGGGGATTTCAACCACTTTGTGACGTGCGCTTACCGCGTTGCGGATGCGTGTCAGGTAGTCGGATATTGGATCGCTATACATGATCGTTTCTTTTTACTTCGTTTACCAACTGGCTTTTGTAACTCCGGGAATAAGGCCAAAAACTGCCATCTCACGGAAGGTAACCCGTGAAATTCCAAACTGGCGCATGTAACCGCGTGGGCGGCCGGTGAGCTGGCACCGATTGTGCAGGCGCACTTTGGATGAGTTCTTGGGGAGCTTCTGGAGACCTTCCCAATCGCCGGCAGCTTTGAGGGCTGCACGTTTCTCGGCGTATTTTTCCACCAATCTCTGGCGTTTACGCTCCCGGGCTTTCATTGATTCTTTTGCCATGCTTCAATTATTTTTTCGCGAACGGAAATCCGAATTCGTTTAACAATGCTTTTGCTTCTTCGTCGGTTTGGGCTGTAGTCACGAAGGTGATGTCCATACCGTTGATGTTTTTCACTTTGTCGATATCAATCTCTGGAAAGATGATTTGCTCTTTCACACCCATGGTGAAGTTTCCGCGACCGTCGAAACCGGTGGCTTTCACTCCGCGAAAGTCACGGGTACGTGGGAGAGATACAGACAAAAGTCGGTCGAAGAATTCGTACATACGGTCACCACGAAGGGTTACACGCGCTCCGATGGGCATACCCTTACGGAGTTTGAAGTTCGAGATATCTTTTCGCGAGTAGGCAGCAACAGCGCGCTGGCCCACGATAGAAGACATTTCCTCGATAGCGTGTTCAACAATTCGCTTATCGGCTACGGCATCTCCGAGGCCTTGATTGATGCAGATTTTCTGGATCACCGGAACTTGCATCACGCTAGAGTAGTTAAACTGCTTCATCAAAGCAGGAACTACTTCTTCGCGGTACTTGGTTTTTAATCTTGGCGTGTACATTACTTTACAACCTCCCCTGATTTTTTGTAATACCTAACTAGTTTTCCGTTGTCGTCCTTTTTGCGACCGATGCGGCTTACCTCTTTGGTAGAGGGGTCAACGAGCATAAGGTTCGACACGTGGATACCGGCTTCCTTTTCAATGATACCACCCTGCGGGCTGGAAGCGGTTGGCTTCACATGGCGCTTTACCATGTTGAGGCCTTCAACGAGCGCGCGGTTGGTTTTGCGATCTACGGATACAACGCGTCCGGTTTCACCCTTTGCGTTTCCGGCCATCACCTTTACCTGATCGCCCTTTTTGATATGCATTTTCTTTGTCATCTTGATGCGGTATTTAGATCACCTCGGGTGCCAGTGATACAATCTTCATAAACTGCTTGTCGCGAAGCTCACGTGCTACCGGACCGAAGATTCGCGTTCCGCGCATTTCACCGGCGTTGTTCAAAAGCACGGCTGCGTTTTCGTCAAAGCGGATGTACGATCCGTCCGGACGGCGAACTTCTTTTCTGGTGCGTACCACAACGGCTTTCGACACGCTTCCTTTTTTCACGTTGCTATTGGGCATCGCATCTTTAACAGATACCACAATGGTATCACCAATGGAAGCGTAGCGACGACCGGTTCCGCCGAGGACCCGGATGCAGAGCACTTCTTTCGCTCCGCTGTTGTCTGCCACTTTTAATCTGCTTTCCTGCTGTATCATCGCTGATTCTTATTAGCCTGTTGTTACTTCGCTTTTTCAATAACTTCCACCAATCGCCAGCATTTTGATTTGCTCAGCGGACGGGTTTCCATGATGCGCACGCGGTCGCCAATACCTGACTCCTGCTTTTCGTCGTGAGCCATGAACTTACGTGACTTCTTGATGAATTTTCCGTAAGCCGGGTGCTTCACTTTGCTCTCAACAGATACCAGGATAGACTTGTCCATCTTGTTGCTGACAACAATGCCGATGCGCTCTTTTCTTAAATTTCTTTCGCTCATTGTCTTACTTGTTAGCTTGCAATTCTCTTTTACGAAGCTCGGTCCGGAGGCGTGCCAATACGCGACGTTTGTTGCGGATTTGCAGGGGGTTCTCCAGGCTCGAAACTGTGTGCGACATACGCAGTTTCTCAAATGCTTCCGTCTCTACCATGAGCTTGTCTTTCAGCTCATCCAGTGTCAGTTCTACAATCTCTGCTGTTTTCATGATTCGGATGCGTTTATTCAGCGTAATCAGTTCGTATTACAAATTTGGTTCGCACGGGAAGTTTCTGAGCAGCGAGTCGCATGGCTTCTTTGGCGATATCCATGGGTACTCCTTCCGCTTCGAACATAATTCTACCCGGACGTACAACCGCTACCCAGTGGCTGGGAGCTCCTTTTCCTTTACCCATACGTACTTCGGCGGGCTTGGCGGTGATGGGCTTATCGGGGAAAATGCGAATCCACACTTTTCCTTCACGCTTCATGTATCGGGTTACCGCGATACGTGCTGCCTCAATTTGCCGTGAGGTAATGAAGCCCTCGTCGAGGGTTTTGAGTCCGAAACTTCCGAAGGCCAATTGTGCACCGCGGGTAGCATTACCCTTGATGCGGCCTTTCATCATCTTGCGGTACTTCGTTCTTTTCGGTTGTAACATCGCTTATCTTTTTACTTGCTCAGTATGCGTTCTTATCTTCTTTTGCGTGGTCCTCCGGCCGGTTTAGCGGGTCCGCCTTTTCCTTTGGCCTGACCAATGTTGGGAGAGAGATCCCTCTTTCCGTACACTTCACCCTTACAAATCCAAACCTTTACTCCGATACGACCCATTTTGGTGTGTGCCTCAGAGAGTGCGTAGTCAATGTCTGCGCGGAATGTGTGCAAAGGAGTACGTCCTTCTTTGAAGCTTTCCTGACGGGCCATTTCAGCACCATTCAAACGACCGGCAATACCAACCTTGATTCCTTCAGCTCCCATTCGCATGGTCGAAGCAATAGACATTTTGATGGCACGTCGGTAAGAAATTCGTCCTTCAATCTGACGTGCAATGCTGTCGGCTACCAAACGGGCATCCAACTCGGGGCGCTTGATCTCAAAAATGTTGATCTGCACTTCCTTGCCGGTGAGTTTTTTCAACTCCTCCTTCAGTTTGTCAACTTCACTACCGCCTTTACCGATGATTACACCAGGACGGGCAGTATTGATGGTAACGGTAACCAGCTTGAGTGTGCGCTCAATAATGATTTGCGACACGCTCGCTTTGAACAGACGCGCGTTGAGGTACTTGCGGATTTTGTCATCCTCTACAAGTTTCTCCGTGTAATTGCGGCCTCCGTACCAATTCGAATCCCATCCTTTGATGTATCCGAGTCTGTTTCCGATTGGGTTAGTCTTTTGTCCCATATTGCTTTGATCGTTCTTTGAGTCTTATTTGGTATTGTCAACCACAATGGTTACGTGATTGGAGCGCTTGCGAATGCGGTGTCCGCGACCTTGCGGTGCCGGACGAAGACGCTTCAACATACGGGCGCTGTCAACAAAAACTTCTTTCACCACAAGGTTGGCATCATCTACACGCTGACCTTCGTTTTTTGACTCCCAGTTGGCTACTGCCGACAAGAGGAGTTTCTCCATGCGACGAGCAGCATCCTGGGGCATGTGACGCAGCGTGTTGAGCGCCGGCATCACCTGCTCTCCGCGAATCACGTCTGCAATCAGGCGCATTTTACGCGGTGAAGTAGGACAGTTGCGCAGCTTGGCGTAACTGATTTGCTTCTTTTCTTCCTTGATGGCGTTTGCCATATTTTGTTTTCGAGAACCCATTGCGCTAATTGGTTATTCTGGATTACTTATTCTTTTTACCTGAGTGACCCCGGAACTGACGCGTGGGAGAGAACTCACCAAGCTTGTGTCCTACCATGTTTTCGGTAACGAACACCGGGATAAACTGACGGCCGTTGTAAACAGCTACGGTGAGACCAACAAAGTCGGGGGTGATGGTGCTGGCGCGAGACCAGGTTTTGATTACACCTTTCTTACCTGAGCTTTGTGCTTCTTCTACCCTGCGCATCAATTTGTAATGCACGAACGGCGGTTTTTTAAGGGATCTGCTCATGATCTAATTATTTCTTCCTTTTCTCAATGATAAACTTGCTGGTAACTTTCTTGGGGGCGCGGGTCTTTTTACCTTTTGCCATCAAGCCTTTGCGTGAACGCGGGTGTCCTCCTGAAGAGCGGCCTTCACCACCACCCATTGGGTGATCGACCGGGTTCATAACCACACCACGTACACGTGGGCGGCGACCCAGCCAGCGGCTGCGGCCTGCTTTACCCGACACGGTGAGAAAACTCTCCGAGTTAGATACGGTACCTACGGTAGCCTTACAGGTTTGGAGTACCATGCGAATCTCGCCCGAGGGCATCTTCAGCAATGCATACTTTCCATCGCGGGCGTTAAGCTGGGCGTATGATCCGGCGCTGCGGGCCAAAGCTCCACCACGACCGGGAGAAAGTTCTACGTTGTGTACCACGGTACCCAATGGAATATCGCTCAAATAGAGTGCGTTTCCGGGCTCGGGAGCAACATCTTTACCTGACTCAATGGTTTGACCAACTTTCAAGCCTTCAGGAGCGATGATATAACGCTTCTCTCCATCAGCGTAAACAAGCAGGGCAATCCGTGCTGAGCGGTTGGGATCGTACTCAACGCTTTCAACGCGTGCGGGAATCCCGTCTTTGTTTCTCTTAAAGTCGATTTCACGGTACCGACGTTTGTGACCACCACCCATGTAGCGCATGGTCATTTTACCGGTATTGTTACGTCCACCGGATTTGTTGGTACCCTTCAGCAACTTCTTCAGCGGCTTGTCGGTGGTAACCTCCTCAAAGGTGCTGTTCACCTTGTGGCGTTGTCCGGGGGTAGTGGGTTTAAATTTCTTTACTGCCATGACTCTGAGTCTTATCTTTAGATGTTGCCGTAGATATCAATTTCGCCTTCCGACAGGGTAACAATGGCTTTTTTGTAAGCGGTAGTACGCCCTTTAACCATTCCTGTTTTGGTGAATTTAGACTTGCTTTTACCGGCGTAATTCATGGTCCACACTTTGTCAACCACAACACCGTACGCTTCTTCCACGGCCTTTCCGATCTGGATTTTGTTGGCGCGTCGATCCACCACGAAGCCGTAACGATCTAAACGCTCGCTTACGTCTGTCATTTTCTCGGTGATAATCGGCTTGATCAATATCCTGCTCATCGCTATTACTTGTTAAGCGTTTGTTGAATCTCAGCCAGCGAACGCTCGCTAACTATCATTTTCTTGTACTTCAGAATGTCGTACGTGTTCAGATCCTTGGCCATTACCACTTTGGTTTGTGGAATGTTGCGGGCCGAAAGCACTACGTTCTGATCGTTGTCGGCAATGACCCACAGCGTGCTGCCGGTGTTTACCTTGAGGTTTCCGAGAATACCGGCAAACTGCTTGGTTTTGGGTGATTCCATTTTGAAATCCTCAACCACTACCAGGTTTTGGTCTTTTGCCTTGTAGGTAAGTGCAGACTTACGGGCAACAGCTTTAGACTTTTTGTTCAGTTTGAAGCTGTAGTCACGCGGTTGGGGACCAAAGATGCGACCTCCACCACGGAAGAGCGGGTTCTTGATATCTCCTACACGTGCGGCACCGGTACCTTTCTGCTTACGCAGCTTGCGGGTGCTTCCCTTCACATCGCTACGACCTTTGGTTGCGTGGGTTCCCTGACGCTGGTTAGCGAGGTACTGCTTTACATCCAGGTAGATTGCATGATCGTTGGGCTCAACACCGAACACGGCATCATCCAGCTTTACCTTTTTGCTGGTCTCTTTACCCTCTATGTTCAGAACTTTTAATTCCATTTTCTTACGATTACGTATGATCCTTTAGCTCCAGGAATAGCACCTTTCACTACGAGGAGGTTCTTTTCAGCATCCACTTTCAGGATTTGCAGGTTTTCGATGGTTACCTGCTTGTCGCCGGTTTGACCCGCCATCCGCATTCCCTTGAAAACGCGAGCCGGATAAGAGGCTGCTCCAATAGAACCCGGTGCACGAAGTCTGTTGTGCTGACCGTGGGTTGCCTGTCCAACTCCGGCAAAGCCGTGACGTTTTACAACACCCTGAAATCCCTTACCCTTAGAGGTGCCAACCACACTCACGAACTCACCTTCGGCAAACACGTCGCCTACTGCCAGTGAATCGCCAATGCCGAACTCGTTCTTGAAGTCGTAGAACTCTACCACTTTGGCTTTGGGAGTGGTTTTAGCTTTTTTGAAGTGGCCCATCAATGCAGCGGGAGTATTTTTCTCCTTGCGATCGCCAAATCCAAGCTGTACAGACTCGTACCCGTCTTTTTCGAGGGTTTTAACCTGCGTTACCACACAGGGGCCTGTTTCGATGACCGTACAT
>SKUL01000351.1 GCA_007129985.1 Flavobacteriales bacterium | reverse complement strand
TGCGCTTTTTTGCGCCTTCCTTTTTCCAAACTTCCTTAAATCCCGAAATTCAGGTGTGTGGAATCTTAACTTTGCACAAGACCTAAATCGCCAATATGGGAATTCTTTTAGCCAGCATTGACATACCCATCCTGAAGGAGATCGTAATCATCTTTGGATTGTCGGTGCTGATTATTCTGGCCTTTCAAAAACTGAAAGTACCGGCAATTATTGGCTTTCTCATCACCGGAATTGTTGCAGGTCCTCATGGTCTCGGGATTATACATTCCGGTGAAGACATTGAAATACTGGCCGAAATCGGAGTGATATTCCTGCTGTTTGTAATTGGAATAGAGTTTTCGCTAAAAAGCCTGATTGCCATTAAGCGCACCGTATTTCTGGGTGGGTTGATGCAGGTGGGCATCACCATTGGTATCACGGCATTGGTTACGCTCGGACTGGGAAAACAGTGGAACGAAGCCGTATTTGTTGGTTTTCTCTTTGCCCTCAGCAGTACGGCCATTGTATTAAAAATGCTTCAGGAGCGAGGAGAAACCAATTCTCCGCACGGACGCATTGCTGTGGCCATCCTTATATTTCAGGACCTCATAGTAGTACCCATGATGCTGGTGGCCCCACTGATGGCGGGAAACGCCGAAAACGTGTGGGTAGATTTGGGCATCATGGGCCTGAAGGTGGCGCTGGTGCTGGCTCTTGTCATTTTGTTCGCACGATACGTGGTGCCCCGCATACTGGATGCCGTGGTGAAAACCCGAAGCCGGGAGTTGTTTATCCTCACCGTGGTTGTGCTGTGTTTCGCTACCGCCTGGCTCACTTCGGTGGCTGATTTGTCGCTGGCGCTGGGCGCGTTTTTCGCTGGACTGGTGGTGTCGGAATCCGAGTACAGTCATCAGGCTACCGCCAACATCCTGCCTTTCAGAGAGATTTTCATCAGCTTTTTCTTTGTGTCGGTAGGAATGCTGCTCGACGTTGACTTCTTTATTTCTCACTTCACGCGCATTCACCTGCTCGCAATACTTGTGGCTGTAGGAAAATTCAGCATCGTGTTTATCGCCGCCAAGGTACTGCGCTACCCCACGCGCACGGTTATCATCAGCGGATTGTATCTCTTTCAGGTGGGGGAGTTTGCGTTCGTTTTGTCGCTGGTTGGCATACAGGCCGGATTGCTGAGCGGGTTGATTTACCAGTACTTTTTGGCGGTTTCTATTATCACCATGGGAGCCACGCCGTTCATCATCAACTGGGCGCCGGGCATTGCCGACAGACTGCTCAAAACTCCTGTTCCGAAACCAGTGCGCTCTACCCTTCAGGACATGACCCGCAACAAGGCCGAAACCATGGTGGAGGAAAAAGACTTCGAAGACCACCTGGTGATTATCGGCTATGGTCTCAATGGCCAAAACGTAGCGCGCGCAGCCCGCGAGGCAGACATACAATATGAAATTGTTGAGCTCGACCCCGAGCGCATTGCCGAAGCGAAGAGAAACAAAGAGCCGGTTGTTTTTGGCGACGCGTCTGAAGAGCTCATCTTGCAGCACGTTAATGCCCACAAGGCGCGGGTGGTGGTGATTGCCATTTCAGACCCTCACTCAACCAAGTTGATTGTGAGTCGCATCAGAGAGCTTACCGAAACAGCGTACATCATTGTGCGCACGCGCTCTGTACGTGAAATTGAAGAGAATGTGCGTCTCGGAGCCGATGAGGTCATTCCCGAAGAGTTCGAAACTTCCATTGAAATTTTTACCCGTGTGCTTCGGAAATATCTGGTGCCAACAAGTGACATTCAGAAATTCATCACCCGCATTCGCTCACACAATTACGAAACCTTGCGCATGGGCCCCTCGCCCGAAGAGCTGGGCTTGCACATCAATTCAACCATGCATATTCCCGATATGGAAATAGCCACCATTCGCGTTGCACAGGAAAAAAATGCCGTGGTAGGCAAGCGCATTGGTGACTCCGACCTGAGGACGAAGTACAATGTGCATGTGCTGGCCATCAAGCGCAACGACGATTACATTACCGATGTCGGGTCAGATGAGGTTATCCGTTACCAGGATGTACTCTATCTCTTTGGGCCACCGGAGCAGATTCTGGAAATGAACAGGTATTTGCGGTTGTGACATGCGGTAAATCAATAATTTGCGCTAAGCAGCGTTTAGGTTTTTCCCTGTTTCGGAAATAGTTTTGAACATCAGCTTCACGTGTAAGCTGCGAGCGTAATTTTCACGTCCTTTTTGTAAACGACGTATGCAAATCACATTTGTAAATCACGCGTGCTATCTGTTGGAGCACGGTGATGTTAAGTTGCTGCACGACCCTTGGCTAAGCGGCATGGCTTTTCACAACGGTTGGGCGCTGATTGCGCCTTCGGCCTGGTCATATGACCGTTTTGCTGAGGTTACCCACATCTGGTTTTCGCACGAGCACCCCGATCATTTTTGTCCGCCCGATCTCAAGGCTATTGCGCCCGAGCACCGGGCAAAAATCACCGTGCTCTTCCACAAAACCCGCGATCGTAAGGTAGTGGATTATTGCCGCAAACTGGGATTTGGCGAAGTGATTGAACTTGACCAAGGCTGGTTTGATTTAAGTCCGGAGTTCTCCGTGATGAACAGGCCTCATACCGACGGTGATTCTTGGTTGTGTGCCCGCGTAAATGGCCGCTATGTTTTGAACATTAACGACTGCAATCTGGAGAGTGACGCAGCGCTAAATGCCATTATGAAGGCCATTGGTGGGCAGCCCGAAGTTTTGATCACGCAGTTTTCTTACGCCAACGCTGCCGGAAATCGCATCGATACAGACGTCCGGCGTAAGCTGGCCGCCTCCAAACTTGCTGAAGTTTCGCGGCAGATAAAGGTGCTTAAACCCAAATGGGTGGTACCCTTTGCGAGTTTTATCTGGTTTTGCCATGAGGAGAATTTTTACCGCAACGACGCTGTAAATCCTGTTCGGCGGGCAGCCGAGACAATAACCGAAGCGGGCGCACGGCCATTGGTTATGTTCAACGGTGATACATGGGCCGGTGGCGAGAAACACGATTCGGAACCAGCGGTGTTGGCATGGGAAAAGGCCTTTGGCGAAAATGTGCGGCCCGAGCTTGTGGTGAAAGCGACCACGATTGAAGCGGATGAACTGCTTAAAGCCGGAAAGCAATTTTGTGAAATGCTAAGAAACAACAATGCTTTGTGGATAAGCAAAGTGCTTCAACCAACCTGCATTTTCATTACCGACCTGAACCTTGGTTTTGAGCTGGCGCCATGGCATTATCGTCGTTTGCCGGAATTGAACCCGGAGAAATGTGACATCCACCTCAGTTCGGAAGCCATGCTTTATTGCCTGAAGCATCTTTGGGGCGGTTCTACCTTGCGCATCAATGGTCGATATGAAGCACCGCCCAATGGTCAGTTCAAACGCTTTAAGCGGTACTTCAACATTGCTCAGCTCAACAACGAAGGCTACAGGGTTAACGCTGGTTTTGCTCTGCAATATCTCTTTAGGGTGATGGCCGAAAAACTCCGCTCATAAACAAGGGGGTATCGGGCGTATTGCAAGCCTTACCTTAACAGCGTTACATGCCCTGTAAAAACATCGGCATCCGGACTGTAGAGTGATTTCACCTTCACCTTCCAGGTGTACACGCCGTCGGGGGCGTAGTGGGTGCCGTTCATACCGCTTCCGTTCCACTTCTGGTTTACGTCGTTGGTGTAGAACACGGTTTCGCCCCAGCGGTTTACGATGAAAAATTCGTAGGTAGATGGGTCAATTCCTTCCATTACTGGCCCGTAGAGGTCGTTGATACCGTCTTCGTTGGGCGTAAAGGCGTTGGGCATGTAGAAGATGAAATCACCGTGAATTTCAAGCGGTAAACATACCTCATCGGTACACCCGTCAAAGGTGGTTACGTAAAGACAAGCTTGATACTCTCCCGGGCCGTCGTCGGGGTAGGTGAAGGTGGGGTCATTCAGGTTGCTGGTGCCGATGAGCTGCCATCCGTGGTATTCAGAAAGTTCGTAGAACTCCCACCACACATGGTGCGCGAGGATGGAGGTAGAACTGTTGTAGTGCACCGTGGTATTGTGAATGGTGAGGTCGTGGCGCGGTGAAAAATGGAAGGAAGCCAACGGCGACGGACTCACGTTAATCCATGCCGTGTCTGAGGTGGCCGAAGTTCCGCAGGCATCGTGCACCACCACGTACAGACCGTGTGGCAGATGCACAGTTACACTCACGGAGTCGTCAAACTCTACCCAACTGTCGTTGTTCACGTCGAACCACTGGTAGGAGTAAGGCGGTACTCCGCCAATTCCGGTCGCACTTACACCAAACGACTCACCTGCACACACCTCCCCACCCGGCCCGATAGCTACCTGCACAGGGTCGTTGAATACTACGGTAGCTTCGCCCGAGAAGGTTCCTCCGCAGTTCACGTCAGTCACGCTGATAAGCTCGTAGGTTCCGGTGATATCATCAAACAAGGTGTAGCTGCTGCTTGGGGTGGTGATGGGGCCAAACACCTCGCCGTTGATGGCGTACTCAAATGTCCACGGCCCAACTCCGGTAAAGAGAATGGCTACGTTGCCCATTTCTCCCTGACAGAAAGTTCCGCCTCCGGTGAGGATAGCAGTGGGGAAGGGTGCGTATTCAAGCACGGCAGTACCTGTTCCGAAGTTGCTGCAGAACACGTCCTCCACACTGTTGATGGTGTAGTTTCCGGGGAGGTTGGCCGGCAGCTGAAACGGCGATTGCTCAATCACCAACGGGGGCTGCTGCTCACCGTCAATAGAGTATATAAGCGACCAGGGAGCTGTGCCGGTAAGCACAATGTCGAAGGTGGTTTCTTCGGTAGGGCAAATCAGCGCATTGCCTGAGATGTGCGCGGTGGGCAGCGGGTGCTCGGTTACCTGCCCGACACCTTCAGCAATACCAATACAATGCTGATCAGCTACCGAGATAAGTTCGTAGGAACCCGGAGTTGAAGTTACCAACTGATAAGGTGAGTTGTTCACCAAAAGCGGTGCTTGCTGTACGCCGTTGAGGTTGTAGCCTACGGTCCATGGTCCCTGTCCGGTAAGCTCTATCTGTAGCGAAGCGGGTTGGCCGTCGCAAATAGCTGCATCCCCCATAATGGTTGCCGTGGGCAAGTCGTTTACGTCAATCTCGGCGTTACCGGAAGCGCTACCCGGGCAGTTGTCGTCTTCCACCGAAATCAATTCATAGAATCCCTGCTGCCCGGTGTTGATGGTGTACGGCGAAAAATTCGTGTTGATGG
>SKUL01000258.1 GCA_007129985.1 Flavobacteriales bacterium | reverse complement strand
CTTTATTCCGGTACCTTTGGTGTAATTCACCCCAATGGTGATTTTGATTTCAACGTGGTAATCAGGAGTTTGCTCTACAACCGTGAAAATGGCGTTTTGGCCTTGCACACAGGAAGCGCCATAACGGCTGCATCTGTACCGGAGCAGGAATACAACGAGTGTCTGCTGAAAACCGAAGCACTTCTACGAGCCATAAACCAATCCAGCGATGTACCGGCAGTTTCTTGATTTTGTTGAAAAACATAAGCTCTTCTCAGCCGGCAGCCGATTGCTGGTTGCGGCAAGTGGCGGTCTCGACTCCATGATACTAATGCATTTGCTGCAGCGCCTGAACGTCACCTTTGAGGTAGCACACATGAATTACGGCTTGCGCGGTGAGGACAGCCTTTCCGACGAAAACCTTGTGCGCGACTGGTGCAAAGCAAACAACCGCGTACTTCATGTAAAGCGTACCGAACCGGATGAACTCAACTCCATTCAGACCGACGCCCGAAAATTGCGCTACGCGTGGTTTCGGGAGTTGATGGAGCAGCATTCACTTTCCTTGCTGGCAACAGCCCATCACGCCAACGACAATGTGGAAACCCTGTTTACCAATCTTCTGAGAGGAGCGGGGGCTCACGGATGGTCTGGCATTCCGCTGAATGAAAACCAAATGGTGCGACCGTTGCTATTTGCCACCCGTGCTCAGTTGGAGGAATACGCGGCCTCAGAGGGCATCGTTTGGCGAATGGACGCAAGCAATCTCCACGATACCTATCTGCGCAACCGCATCCGTCATCACCTGGTGCCCGCGCTGGAGGAACTTCATCCACAAGCCGTAAAGCGCGTTTCGGCAAACCAGCTTCAACTACGCGAAGACCTCGGACTGTTGGAAACCTTGATTTCAGCACTTAACCCGTATGCCATTCGACGCGAAGGGGATGTGCTTTATATTGACACAAACAATCTACGCCCCGAAAGTGAACGAAGCGCGTTGCTTTTTGCACTGCTTCGGCCGTTAGGGTTTTCGCATGAGCAGTGCAATGCCATGCTAGAGGTTACCGAAAGCGGAAAGCGGATGGATGCACCAGCTTACACAGCTTGGTATAATCGCGGCATGTGGGAGGTAATGCCGAGGCAGCAGCAAAGTCTTGAAGAAGTGTGCTTACATGCCGACACTGCCTCCATAAAACACCCGATTCACCTTAGCATCCGCGAAGTTTCAGCCGAATCATTTAAAACCCTCGCAAGTCGGGATTCGGCGGCCCTCGACGCCGATAAACTCAACTTTCCCCTCAAACTTCGCCCATGGAAGCACGGAGACCGCATGGTGCCTTTGGGAATGAAAGGTTCTCGCTTGTTGAGTGATATGCTGATTGACGAAAAAGTTCCACAACACAAAAAAGAGGGAGTTTTTGTCCTGGAGTCGAAGGGTGAAATTGCCTGGCTGGTGGGGCACCGTATCTCCGACCATTTTAAAATTACTCCCAACACGCAGCGGATTTTGCTGTTTACATTGCTGTGAAAAGGGTTGCAAATAGAGGAGCAGCGCTCAATTTTTATCTCTTTTTGGGCGCGTTGTTTATCGCGGCACTGGTTGGAGGTAATCTCATGTTCCAGAAGTTTTTCTACTGGACACCACTGGGTTTTCTGGAGTCGTACAGTTCGGAGGGCTCTTGGCTGTATCACCTCACCGACTTCACCTTTGAAATCAGCGTGGGAATCATACCCTATCCAGTTACTTTTCTCGTTACCGACCTTATTTCCGAAATCTACGGGCGAAAACGCGCCAACCGCGTGGTGATGGCAGGATTGCTCGCCACCTTGTTCGTCTTATTGATGGTAACACTCAGTAATGTCGCGCCCGCAACTGATTGGTCGCCCGTTGATGACGAGCGATTTCAGCAAGTGTTTGGTCTTACGGGAGTAGCTGTAACCGCCTCTATGGTGGCCTACCTTTTGGCGCAATTTATTGATATCCGCATTTTTCATTTCTGGAAACGCTTAACCAACGGTAAACACCTATGGCTTCGCAACAATGGCTCTACCATGGTGAGCCAGTTTGTGGATACGGCTGCGGTAGTAGGCCTGCTTTGCCTTTTTGGTGCCATTGACTGGGTGCGTTTTTGGCCTCTGGTTTTCAATGGGTTTCTGTTCAAGGTGATGGTGGCCTTTATAGATACGCCCTTCTTCTACGCGACCTCCTGGTTGGCGCGAAGGTACTTTGGCCTGAAACTGGGTGAGGAAATTGATTTAACGGCATAAACCAATAGGCTAGCCATAAGAATGCAACTTTCCCACGGCTTTGAAAAACATGCCTAAGCCTAAATTCAGTAGCTTTGCGCTTTGCAAAAAGACCATACAATGTTCGTGAGATTCACAGCGTTTCTTTCCCTTCTGACTTTGTTTGCAATCGCATTGCCCACCTCGTTGGCGGCCCAGATTTACGACCCTGTAACGTGGAGCTTCTCTGTAGATGTGCATGATGACGAGGGCGCGACTCTTGTGCTTCAGGCTGATATCCAGAAGGGATGGCACGTATATGCCACTGAGTTGCCAAGCGACGATGGTCCCATTGCAACCTCCTTTGAATTTGAGTCATCCGGCGCTTATGCCTTGGACGGTAAGATTCAGGAGCCGAAGTACATCACCAAGTTCGACCCGAACTTCGACATGGAGCTTAACTTCCATGACAATCAGGCTATTTTCCGTCAGAAGGTAAGGCTACTCTCACCTGAAGCATTCACCATCAAAGGTATGCTCACCTTTATGACCTGTGATGATGAAAAATGCCTGCCACCCGAGGACGTGGATTTCTCCTTTGATATTCCGGCCCGTGAGTCATCAGCACAGGGAATGGCTATTCCTGGTAGCCAGCCTCCTGCAGACGGAATACTGGAACCCGTGAAGTGGGATTTCTCTATCGAGGACGAAGGAAACAACAACTATGTTTTTGTTGCGAAAGCAACAATAGACGAGCACTGGCATCTTTACTCCCAGCACCTTGAAAGTCTGGACGGCCCGATTCCCACCGAATTCCTGTTTGAGCAGGAGCCGGGTCTGGAATTGGTTGGCGCGGTAGAAGAACCTACACCCATCACGGCCTATGACCCTATATTCGAAATGACGGTGAGTTATTTCGACAAGGAAGCCGAATTCCGACAGAAATTCAAGAACACGGGAGGGCTCACTGCACTCAAAGGCTCGGTGGGCTTTATGGTTTGCGATAACGAGCGTTGCATTTTTCCCGACCCTGAAGAGTTTAGTCGTTCGCTCCCCGGAGTAGAAGCCGTGGACAGTGAAGCCGTGATTGCACCCACTCCCACTACTCCCGATCGCTCGCTGCTCGGAATATTCATCATCGCATTTTTCGGAGGCTTTGCCGCTCTGCTTACTCCATGTGTTTTTCCGATGATACCCATGACCGTGAGTTTCTTCACCAAGCAAAGCAAAACCAAGGCAAAAGGTGTTACCAACGCCATGATCTACGCCATGAGCATCATCTTTATCTACGTGCTGCTCGGCTTTGGTGTAACGGTGATTTTTGGTGCGGATGCGCTCAATGCCATGTCAACCAACGTGTGGTTTAATCTTGCGTTTTTCCTTCTTCTCGTCGTTTTTGCCATTTCCTTTTTTGGCGCCTTTGAAATTACCCTGCCCAGCTCGTTCATCAACAAAGTAGACCGCAACGCCGATAGGGGTGGTTTGATAGGAATCTTCTTTATGGCCTTTACGCTGGCTCTGGTTTCTTTCTCGTGCACGGGTCCCATTATCGGCACCTTGCTGGTTGAGGCGGCCTACGTGGGCGGTAAGTCGGGGCCACTGGTGGGGATGTTCGGTTTTTCGCTGGCCCTCGCATTGCCATTCGGACTTTTTGCAGCATTCCCGGGTTGGCTCAACAGTCTGCCTCAATCGGGGGGGTGGTTGAACTCTGTAAAGGTGGTGCTTGGTTTCCTCGAACTCGCGCTGGCCTTTAAATTCCTCTCCAACGCCGACCTCGTGGTTCAGGCCGGAATCATTACCCGCGAAGTTTTCATTGCAATCTGGATTGCCGTTTTCGGTGTAATGGCGCTCTACTTGTTCGGCGCTTTCAGGCTACCGCACGACAGTCCTATAGAGCGCCTGTCCGTTGGTAGGCTTCTCTTCGGAATTCTCACTGTAACCTTCACCATTTACCTCATTCCCGGTCTGTGGGGCGCACCGCTCAAAATTATCAGCGGATTTCCGCCACCCATGTTTTATAGCGAATCCCCCGACGGATTTGGTAGCAGCACTGCAGTTGTACAGGTAGGAGAGGGTGGAACCCCCGTAAAAAGCGGAAAAGGATGTCCGCACAATCTTCAATGCTTCAAGGATTACGATGAAGGACTTGCCTATGCCAAGGAGGTCGGAAAACCTGTGTTACTTGACTTTACCGGTTGGGCCTGCGTGAATTGTCGCAAAATGGAAGAGCAGGTGTGGTCGCATCCTGACGTGCTTTCGCGTCTGCGCGAAGACGTGGTGCTGATTTCGCTCTACGTGGATGACAAACGCGCACTTCCAGCTGAAGAGCAGGTTGAGGTAACCATCGGCTCAAAAACGCGAACGCTGAAAACCATCGGTAACAAGTGGAGCCACTTCCAGGCCGACCGATACCAAAGCAACTCACAACCTCTGTACGTGTTGATGGACCACAACGAGCAAAACCTCGTGGAGCCCACTGCCTACGATTTGGATGTGCAGCGCTACGTAGACTGGCTCGATGCAGGAAAAGCCGCCTTTGAAAAGCGCAACCCTTAATCGCTTACCCAATGCATTGCCTATCTTTCGCCGCAGGTAAAGTCCTATGTGCGGAATCCTTGGAATTGTATCTCAAAAACCTGTAGAACATCGTGATTGGCTTGACGCCGGTCGCGATGCCCTGCAACACCGCGGACCCGACGACGCCGGAACATGGTGGTCGGATGATTTACGGGCCGGGCTGGCCCACCGCAGACTTGCCATTATTGACCTCAGCAGCGGCGGGCACCAACCTATGCATTTTCCGGAAAAAGGACTTTCCATCGTTTTCAATGGAGAGATTTATAATTTCCGGGAATTGAGGCAAGAGCTTTCAGGAAAGGGGTATGTCTTTCAATCTCAAAGCGATACCGAAGTGCTCCTGGCCGCCTATGACTGCTGGGGCGAAGGCTTCGTGGCGCGCCTCAACGGGATGTTTGCCTTCGCGATTTTCAATGGTGTTCAGCAAAAGGTTTTCCTTGCCCGCGACAGGGCCGGCGAAAAGCCGCTTTTTTACCGTGCAGTGGGAGGGGAGTTGCG
>SKUL01000329.1 GCA_007129985.1 Flavobacteriales bacterium | reverse complement strand
GGTGCTGCGTTCTATGGTGATGCCATTACAGGTATTTCCCCGCGAAATCACCCAACTGAGATACACCTGATCTTGGTGCTGAAAAACCGAAAAATCATCCAGAATGGGGTGCTGAGCCTGCGCACGAGATACTCCCGCGAGAACGAACAAGATTACCAACCCCAAGCGGACTATCATTTTCAGTTGCCTTTTTGAATGCACCTGTAAAGATAGCAAAAACCTCATTGGTTTTGTTTTCAGCACAGAATAGCTTATTGTGCATGATGCAGATAATTAGTTTGATAGGTGGTAGTTTTGGCTTGCGAAATGAGGTTTCGCCTGCGTTCTGCCTAAAACTTGGCACATGGAACGATGCGTTTTCTGGGGCGCTTGGGCCGCTGATTGAATTCGTAGTATGCCGAAATTTCGTGTGCTCCACCACTGTGTCCGGCCAAACGGCTGATGGTAAGGTCATAGCTGTAAGCAAATCCCAGTCCCTGAGGAAGCTCATATCCAAAGAGCATCACAATAGATTCGTTGTTCTGGTAACCGGGTTGATAGGGTTTCAGAGGTATGCCTCTGTACCAAACCCCAAGGTTGATTCCCCATATGGTGTACATACCACCAAGGTCTAGTTGATCCCAGTTTCCTTGTGACTTGTAGTTAAAGAGGAAGCGAACCATTCTGTTACCCGGCTTTGCGTAGAGCTGATGAAAGGGCAGGACCCAACCGCCATGTACCGAAAATTTTGCCGGGAGCCGGTCTTCTGCGCCGAGCAGCGATTGGTTGGGTTGGTTGATGTGATGCAAGGAAACCCCAAGCCATGAATCTCCGCGGTAATAGAGCACACCTGCGGAAACATCTCCGAAATGGGTAACCGGAAACAGGTTTTGAACTTCGTAACTGGTGCTGGTTTGGTTGATGACCTGATCGGAGAAAAACAGATTACTGTCGTCAAAACTTCGCTGTCCGTAACCTGCCTGAACACCCACTGCCAGATGCGACTTTTTACTGAGTTTGATGTGTTGGCTGTACTGAAACGCGGCAAGTGTGTTGCTTAATCGGTGGGTTCCTGCAATATCCCGAACAAAGGTAATTCCGAGCCCTCCGTTTACGCCGCCAAGATGAAAATCGGCACCCGCACCCATTGCCTGATAATTGTGCTCTATGCCCGGCCACTGATTGCGGTATACGGTAGAGATTCTGTTTCCGCCGGTATGACCCGCAAAAGCCGGATTCAGGAAAAGCGGAGTGTTGTATGGCTGAGAAAATTGCACGTCCTGACTGAGTGCAATCTCCGCCCAAATAAGCAAGGCCATCGATATGATTACCGCGCGTATCATCGGAACAGGGTTATGTCGCCAACACGAGTGATATTCTCTCCATCGCTGAATGTGAACTCAATCTTGTACACGTACACGTCTTGCGGACAAGGTTCGCCGCGGTACGTACCATTCCATCCGAAGCGGATGTCCTTACTCTCGAAAATCAGTTCTCCCCAGCGATTGAAGATGCTCATCCTGAAATGCTCAACATAATCGGCAAAGGGGTAGAAAATGTCGTTGCTGATATCGGCAGGGTCGTAGTAGCCATTGCCACCCGAGCCGGGCGTAAATGCGTTGGGAATAATTATTTCATACACGGGTTTGATGCGAACGCTTCGCACCAGACTATCTGTGCAGCCGTGGGCATTTTCAACCACCAGTTTTACGCTGTAGTGCCCTGTATCGGCATATTGGTGAAGTGGATGCTGCTCTATGCTTGTTTCCCCATCGCCAAAACTCCATACCCTGGATGTGATGGTACCTTGACTCTGGTCAAAAAACTGAATTTCCGGCTCGTCAATACCGGCCTCCCATGGGTTGGCGCTGAAACTTGCCACCGGGGTAGGTCTCACGATGACCAATCCAGAAGCGTCACCTTCGGATTGACAGCCGTGCACACTCGTAATCTGAACCGATACGGAGTAAACCCCGGCAGACGGGAAAGTGTAATCGAACGGGTGACCACCCACGCCCAGGGTTTCGTCAATGGTCCACAAGTAAGAGTGGGTTTCGGGGTTGTTATGCGGATCTTGGTAAATCACGTGGAGGGGAGCGCAACCTTCCTCAATCAGGGGAGGCAGCATGGCTACCGGTAAGGGGTGAACCACAACTTCGGTACTGGCGATCAACACGTTGTTGCAGATATCTGTAACCTCAAGGCTGTAAATTGTGGTTGAAGAAGGTGAAACCACATGCGGACCCGGACCGGAGGGTAACCCGCTCCAGTTGTAATCATAAGGCGGGTGATTACCGTTGTAATGAGCAGAAAGTGATGTGCTCTCACCTTCGCATACAGCCTGGTTGGGGGTGATTTGCAGCAACTCGGGCAGGAAATTGATTACCGTTACGGCGAGTTCAACAACAGGTGTTTCACATCCAGATGAATCGGTTACGCTCACCGTGATAACAGCACTTTCCTGTAGCTGAACGCTGTGAGACGGAGCATCGCCAAAGTTGTGGCTCCACGAATAAAAATAAGGTTCAATACCTCCTGTTGCCGTGGCCGAAATGTTGAATGAATCTCCGGGGCAAACCAGTGTATCTGAGGAAGCGGTGAGCATCAATGGCTCGGGCTCGTCAATGAAAAACTCAAGGCTGTCAGGACACTGATGAATGTCCGTAATCAGCACCGAGTAATGTCCGGGAGCGAGATTGGTGGCCTGCTCACCGTGGTTTACTCCATCCGACCACTGATAGAAATAGCCTGGTGAACCACCTGTTACCGAGGTGGTGGCTGTACCGTTGTTCATGCCATGGCAGCTCACGTCATTTTGGTCCAAAAGCGAAGCCGAGGGTAGGGGCCATACAACAGCTACGAGGTCTGTTGTAACAGAGTTACCGCAATAGTCGCTCACTTCCACGCTGTAGGTGGTGGTTTCGTCGGGCTGTACTTCGTGCGGACCGGCTGTTGAAGGTAGTCCGTGACTCCAGGAATAGGTGTAGGGTGGGTGAGGCCCCGGGTAGTCTGCATTCAGACTGATGCTTCCGCCAAGGCAAACAGGGCTACTGGCTTGCGCACTCAATAAGCCGGCATCCATCAGTACCACATCAACCGAAAAGGTGGTAACCCCGGAGAGGCACCCGTTCTCATCAGACACAAAAACGCTGAAAA
Source organism: Flavobacteriales bacterium (assembly GCA_007129985.1). Lineage (GTDB taxonomy): Bacteria > Bacteroidota > Bacteroidia > Flavobacteriales_D > SKUL01 > SKUL01. Next base: position 2,165 of record SKUL01000329.1, on the reverse strand, counting down.
CTGTGGGTTCCTGAATGGTAGTTGTAACCGACGAAGTGTTGGGTAAACCATGAGACCAGTGGTAGTTAATATTGCCGGTACCACCGCCCGCTGTTGCAACGAGCTGCATGTCTGCATCGGGACACACAAGCGTATCGCCGGTTAATGTCACCCACAAGAGCTCAGGTTCTTCAATTTCAATGGAAATTTCAGATTCACATCCATTTGCATCCGTCACGGTAACGTTATAAACTCCGCCCTGTAAGTTCTGAACCGCATTGCCTGTAGCGGTTAACCCTGTCCAAACAAATGTGTAAGGCTCTGTTCCACCGCTTGCCACAACTGATGCCGTTCCGTCAGAGGCGCCGAAACATGTAACATCCTGCACCTCACCCGGAGCGAGTTCGAGGAGTTCGGGTGTTGAAATGGTGTATTCAAATGTTTCTGTACATCCCAGTACAATGGTGATAAGAGCCTGATATGTTCCCGGGGCGAGGTTGAGTATCTCTGTTCCGGACATGTTTTGATTCATCCATTCTACCGTGTAAGGCGGCCAGTTTCCGTCAATATCCAGTGAGATACTTCCGTCATTCGTTCCGAAGCACGATACGTTGGTAATGTTGGCCACAACCTCGGCGCTGAATGTGGCGAAGTAGATGGTGAGACTGTCGGCGCCGCCCGGGCAACCTCCATCGGGAAAAAGGGTATAGGTAAGGGTTACCTGCCCGGCAAGCACCTCGTCTTCGTGGGGTATGTACTGCGCGTTAGGGTCGCTGTCTGAAGGGATAAAATCACCCGAGCCGCCGGACCACATTCCATTGTCGGTTCCTGAAATGGCAACATTGAGTTGTGTAAATTCAATGTCTTCACAAACTACAAGGTTTTCTCCTGCATCTACCGTAATAGGCAATTCGTAGCTTCCAACTACAAAAGTGTACGATGCGGGCGGGCAATCGCTGGTGTCGGTAACCGTTACGGTATAGGTGCCCGGCTCTTCAATCCATACGGTTTCACCGGTATCTCCGGTACTCCAGGTAAATGTGTAGGGAGGAAATCCTCCGTTTCCTACCGCTGTAACGTCTGTGCCCAATGAGCCGAAACAGATTACGGGATCTTCCGGGGCGATGCCAACCTCCAGCGATTGCTCAAAGTAAACCCTTACAGTATCGCAGTGAGGAGTTACAGCACAACCTCCAATGGTTTGGCCACATACCATGAAATCCACAAAGGGCGGAAAAACATCGGGGGCGGTTACCGTTGGGTTTTCGCATTGCGTGCAACTCAGCAAATTGTTGTAGGTTCCGGGGGCATCGGGTACAACCGATGTCCATTGAATGGTTGAAGGTTCCAGCCCCATTACGTAAATATCAGCTATGCAACCATCGCTGGCCACTTGAGGCGGACCCACAGCCGGCGCAGGAACCGAGGTAATACAATATACATTGGTGTTGTTGCCCGGTTTGCAAAAGGTGAGATGGTGGGGCCCGGCTCCGTTAAGGCAAAGTATATTCCCCACTGCAACGGGAGGGCCGCAATCAATCTGGTAGAATAATGCTCCGGGGGGGACAGCTCCTTCGCAAATATCAAAGATGATTCCCACAGCGTCTTCGTGAAGGGTAATGCTGAAGGAAATACAACGGTCAGGATGGCTCGTACCACAACAGTTGCCTTCACGCTGTACCGCCGGACTGAAGAATACATCGTTGGGCGCGCCTGACAGGTCAACATCAAAATGAGGCACATTGTCGTCACAGTCTTGCGCTAACACGCCGTGCGGCAAGATTGTGGTGAAAATCACCGCAATGGTAAGCCTGAACAATATGAGCCTTTTCCAATGCATTATTAAGACATTCTTCACATTTATACGTCCTTTTTCGCGATATAGTTACCCATTTCAATAGGTGAAAACCACTTCAGTTCGACTGCCAATTGACCATGCGGCTTAGTGAAAAAGAGATACCTTTGAAGCGCTCATGGATGCAATTACTCAACATTCCGACCCACAGCCCGAAATACTCACCATAGGAGGCAAAGAGCGCATTTACTTGCCCGACGTGCGCAAGGCGCCTTTTGTGGCGCGTGTAGATACGGGCGCCAAAACATCAGCTCTTCATTGCTTTTCAGCACATGTAGAAAAAATGAAGCGCAAAGAGGTGCTTTGTGTGCAGTTCTCCAAAAACTCGCGG
>SKUL01000315.1 GCA_007129985.1 Flavobacteriales bacterium | reverse complement strand
CCGAGACCTGCAAAATCGTAGAAAATGCGGGTGCTGTTCACATAGGTCATGGTGAGCATGGCCATCATTGACAACACAGAAGAGGCGAGGGCTCCATAAATAGGATGAATGGGCACGAGTAAGAGGGCGAGCACAATATTGATGACGACGGCCGTGGCTGCAATGGGAATGTTTTTCCTGGTTCGCTTGGTAAAGTGAAAGGTCATGGAAAGAAAAGTTTGCAGCGCCGAAAAACCTATGATCACCCCAAAATAGGGGATGTACAGATAGGCTTCTACGTAGTCGCTGTCGCGGCTCAAAATTTCAAGAATGGCCTCGCTGAAAAGACTCAGAAACCAAATGGCCGACATGGCCAACAAGCTGACGAACCTGACAATTGTGGGTTGCAGATTCATAAAAACCTTGTCTTCGAATTTTCGGAAAGCGATGGCGGTGTAGCCGATGAAAAAGGCCTGAATGATGACAAAATTCACAATACCGGCTAGTTTAGCCGAAATGCCATAGACCCCTATGTCGGCAAATTCGTGAAAATGACGAATGATGAACCGGTCACTGGTGGCGAGTAGTACGGTCATTACCGACGTAAAAACGAGGGGGTAGCCGTAGTTCACCATGGATTTCATGGCTACCCAGTCGGGGCGGTACGGTTCTCGCTGGCGGTAGAGGAAAAACAGTGAGCCCAGTAAAAAGGCCAGATGTCCGGCCAGGAAGCTCGCAACCACGCCGGCAATTCCCCATTTTTCAACTTCTACCAGCCAGTAAACCATGCCAATCAGTACCAGTAGCTTGAGGAGCGAAAGGCTCACGAAGGTAACGCTGCGGTCTTTCAGGCGGAGGTATTGAACCGGCACCAACCCCAACATTTCGGTTACCAATGAAGCTCCGACCAGCGCAATGAGAAAGGTGTTTCCGGGTTCGCCGGTAAGGAGTTGGCTCAACGGTTCTTTAAGCACCCAAACCAGTCCGCCAACTGCGGCTGAAACGGCGATCAACATCAAAAGAGCGTGTGTAAACCAGACCTTTTGGTGATTTGGGTTCTGGTCTGAACTGGCAAGCCTCAGCGCGGCTATGGGCAATTTGATAGACAGAATGCTCACCAGAATTTGATTGAAAGACTCAATCAGGGTGTAGCTTCCGTACTCGTCTATACTAAGATTTTCGGTGATGATGGGAAGCAGCAGCAAGCCAGCCACCTTAACAGCAAGGTTTCCCATGCTGTAAATGGCACTGTGTCGGGCGGTTTCTTTGAGTGTGCTCAATCCGTATGCGTTGCTGCGGGAAAACTCCCGACTCGCAAATCTAAACGAAAAACACGCATGGATATTTAGTTCTCCCGAATCCAGGTTTGTGTTCGGTACAAAAAGGCCAGATAGCCGCGTACTTTCAGCTTGCCGTCCTCCAGCCAAATTTTGCAACGGTAGGTCCGTCCGCTTTCGGGATCCAGAATTTCACCTCCTTCCCAGGTGTCGCCGTTTTTTTCGAGTCCGGTAATTACTTCCATTCCCAAAATGGGCTGGTCTTTTCGGTGATCTTCACATTCAATACACAGTGGCTCTTCAGGTTCGCCGGGCTGCAGAAAAACTTTCTGAATAACCCCGTAGGCTTTTCCATCTCGCTTGGTGATTTCTACGATAGACCGCGCATTTCCGCTTTTGTCGTCGTAGGTTTTCCAGTGACCGAAAATTCCTGACTGGCCCATGCTCATCAGGGGAAGTACTGAAAGTAGAAGTGCAAATAGTATGTAGTTCAAGTTTCCGGTCATTTGTCGCTGAATAATTCACGGCCATATTTTTTGGCCTTGGCGATGCTCGTGTTCAACTCAAACCCCACAAGAATGGTGATAAAGTTGATGTACACCCAAAGAAGTGTTACCAATATCGCGCCAAGCGAACCGTATAGCTTGTTGTAGGTGCCGAAGTTGTTCACGAACGTAGCAAACAGCGCCGATACAACCAGCACACCGATGGTGCTGAGCGATGCTCCGGCAGAAAAAAGCTTCACCTTTTCGCGTTTGCCGGCAGCGGTGTTGTAAAGTATCGAGATGGATGTCATGATTAAAAAGGCGCTGAGTATCCATTTTAACAGCTGAAGTAAAAAAATCGTTCGCTCGCTGCCCAGTATGTCCTGAATATGCAGCCATTCCAACAAAAACCCGCTGAATGTGAAAATCAATAATCCCAAAGCCATCAGGATAGGAAGGAAAATAATGAGTCCTAACGAAACCAGGCGTTGTCCGAGTGTGCTTCGTTTGTCGGTGAGGTGAAAGGATGCGTTCAATCCGTCCAGAATGGCTTGAATGGTATTGGATGCGAAGAAGAGCGCCAGAATAAAACCGATGGATAAGAGCGTGTTGTGCTTTTTATTCACGAGGTTGTCCAATGTTGACTCAATCACCTCGAAGGCTTCACCGGGCATCATTCTCTCAAAAAAGTGCATCAGTGCATCCTGGAAATTTGATACCGGAATGTAGGGGATAAGGGTGAGGATGACGATGATGGCCGGGAAAACAGACAGTATGAACTTGAACGAAATAGCCGCGGCACGATCCAGCACCGAACCGCGAAGAATGGCCTCATAAAAAAATCGGGCTACATTGAATACGCTTTGCCCGTCGAACCCCGGTAGTATCAATTTTTGAGATAAGCGTATGGTGGTACTCACCGGCCATGATGTGAGAACGCGACGTTTAAAGGTGTAAATCCAGTCAAACATCATGAGGTTATGGCTTTGAGGCTTAAGTCGAGACTTTTAACACTGTGAGTGAGAGCCCCTACCGAGATGTAGTTCACACCGCACTCCGCATACTGTCGGATGGTTTCTTCCGTGATTCCCCCACTGGCTTCTGTTTCGAAGCGACCGTTGATTCTGCGTACTGCTTCGCGCAAATCGTCGAAGCTGAAATTGTCGAGCATAATGCGCTGTACATTGCCCACAGCCAACACGGCACTCAATTCGTTCAACGATCTCACTTCAACTTCAATGGGCAAACTACGACCGGTGTTTTGAAGGTACTGATTGGCGCGTTCAATTGCGTTTTCTACACTACCGGCAAAGTCAATGTGATTGTCTTTCAGCATAATCATATCGTACAGTCCCATGCGGTGGTTTTCGCCCCCTCCAATTCTAACGGCCATTTTCTCAAGAACCCGAAGTCCGGGACTTGTTTTGCGGGTATCGAGCAGTTTGGCTCCTGTTCCTTTAATAAGCGCGCAAAGGAAAGCGGTGTAGGTAGCAATTCCGCTCATGCGCTGCATACAGTTCAGTACCAGGCGTTCGGCGGAAAGAATAGATTGTGCGCTTCCCTCCACGTACAGTACAATTTGCCCGGGTTCAATGGATGCACCGTCTTGAAGCAGAACATCTGTTTGCAATGAGGAATCAACTTTTTTGAAGATTTGCAACGCAACGTCAACACCGGCCAATACTCCGTAATCTTTAACGATGAGTTGGGCTTTGCTCGTGGCATTTTCGGGAATGCAACTTAGGGAGCTGTGGTCGCCATCGCCAATATCTTCGCGAAGTGCGCGTTCAATGAGCTCCTCAATGGCTGTGTTGATTTCGGGTACAGGCATACCCTGCAAAAATAAAAAAGCGTTGCGCTTTTGTGCTAAAAGTCGCGGTTGTTTGATTCGATTCTGAGCTGTTTGATCAGAAATTTTCCATCGGTGTTTTTGATGAAATACGTTACCCTGAAATTGCCGTTTTCAGTGGTAAGTGTGCCGATGCGGTAGTGATCGTCCAGTTTTGATTTCCCTTGATGGTTGATAGTAAAACCGGTGGGTGTGTGTTCGTCAAAAAATCTCCGGGTAATTTGAGCAGCCTGAGCACGGCTGTACACATCATCGGTATTGAGGATGGTAAGGTCGATGTTGTTCATGAAATGCTTCGACAATTCGTTGGTGTTACCGGAACGAATGAGGTTGGCAATGTGGTCGGCAGTGGTTTCCTGGGCAGTAATGGAGCCAACACCGAGCAACATGATGAACAAAGATGTGAGGAGCAAACGCATCGCTAAATTTTTGTTGGATGAATGCAAATTTCCTGCCAATAATAGGGATTTTTTTGGTGGCTTGAAATTGTCCAATGATCTTGTTTATCGGGGTATTCATTAGCTTCGCTGCATGATTATCCGTTTGGTGTGCATCGGAAAAACAACGCAACCTTATCTGAAAGAGGGCATCTCGCAATATGTGAAGCGGCTCGTTCACTACGCCAGATTTGAGTATCTCGAGTTGACGGATGTGAAGGTGTCGAAAGGGATGAGTGAAGAAGAAGTGAAGGGCCGGGAATCCGCTGAACTGATGAAATATTGTCGGGACGGCAGTTACGTGATTTTGTTTGATGAAGGAGGCAAAGCCATGGGGTCTATTGCCTTCGCCAAGCATCTGGAAAAGCGATTTCATGCGGTGCCCAAAGAGATGGTATTCATGATTGGCGGTCCTTACGGATTTCACGAGCAGATTTATGCCCGCGCTGATGAGAAAATTGCTCTTTCAGCGATGACTTTTTCGCATCAGATGGTTCGACTTATTGCTGTTGAGCAGATTTACCGTGCGATGACCATTCTGCGCAATGAGCCTTACCATCATGTGTGAGCTTCTTGGCCCATTCGCGCCTGTTTGCCGGTAAGTTCCGTGAATATTTCGAACTGTTCTTCGATAAAGTTAGTCCGGTCGAAGCGAAATCTTGCGCGCAGAGCATTTCGGGCATATCGTTGCAGGTTTTCGCGATTTTGGTAAAGTTGCAACATGGCTTCGGAAAGTGCTCCCACGCTGTTTTCTTCCAGCACAATGCCGTCAATTTCGTGTATTACTACATCGCGGCAACCACGCGTGTTTACCGTAATTACAGGAACTCCCATGGCCAGCGACTCCATCAGGTTCACCGGCAGTCCCTCTCGAATACTGGGAAAAACATTTACATCCGAAATGTTGAGGTACTCGTTGACGTTTTCCTGCCAACCAACGGAGATAACTCCGGGGCAGCTGTTCATGGCTGATTCCTGATCTGCACTCAGGTTGTTGGAGTGAATATGATCTTTGGCACCCACCAGAATGAGCTTGAGGTCTTGCTGACCTGAATACAGTTTAATAAAGGCCTTCACAATCTTGTCGAAGCCTTTGAAATGCACCTGTCGACCGATAAAGATGAACACAAAGTCGCTTTTTGCAATGCCAAGTTGCTCGCGCAATGCTGAAGATTCAATTTCCGGGATGGCTTGCTTATCAAAAGTGCTGAGGTTACATCCCAGTCCATAGGAGCGAAAGATTCTTACGTCACTTCCTTTGATTTTGCGTGCAAGAACTTCCCGATCGTCTTCTGTAAGGACGTACGTAACATCCATGCGGCTCGCGGCCCAGCGCTCTGCCATCCCGATAACAAGTTTTTGCCACCCTGTTATAATGGGAAAAGACAAACCGTGAAAGGTTCCCATCGTAACGGGCCAATTGCTCTTCTTAGCCAAGGCTGCTGTGAAAACAGCGGCAGAAAAATGCACATTGACCATATCTGGATTTGTGCTCTGCACCACTTTGTTCAAAGTAGCGGCTGCTTTAAGGTGTTTGAGAGGTTCAAAGCCCCGCGGAAAATCTATATCATAGAGCTGGCAGCGCAAAGGGCGCTCATAACAACTTATGTCGCTGATATGATGGGTGCTGGTGGCAAGAAGCACTTCGTTTCCCTCGGCAATCAAATGGTTCACTAAATCTTCCAGAAAAGTGAAGAAGTTCGTGATAGACGGAATAACGAATAAGACTTTCATGTCTGAAAAACAGATGATTTAGCGCTCATCTTTGAAAAGACGAAGATAACGTTCTTTGTTGGATTCCACTGCATATTCGTCAATAACCCTTTGTCGGCCCGCCGTGCCAAGATGTTCTCGGAGTTGATTGTCTGTAATGAGCCTTATCAGTGCTGGTACCCATGTTTCCGGTTGATTGTCGGGAAGGAGCATTCCGTTTTTTTCATGGGTGATAATATCCTTGTTTGCTCCAACGGCGGAAGCCACCACGGGAATCCCCAGCGACATATACTGAAGTGCCTTAAATCCGCATTTTCCTCTTTCCCAATCGCTGTTTCTGAGTGGCATGATGCCGATATCAAAGGCCAGGAGATCCTCAATTTCGGTTTCTTTTTTCCAGGGGATGTAGCGGTAATTTACATCTTTGAGCAGAGGGTCTTCGTTGCATATTACATGCACAACGGCATTACAATGCTTTTGAAGTTGAGCAAGCGCTTTTTCCACCTGCCTTAACTGGATGAGGGTAGAGTGTGTACCTGTCCAACCGATTACAGGAGCCTCAATTTCACGAACCTCTTTGGTTTGGTTGTGATAGTGCTGGGTGTCAATGGTAGTGGGAATAACTACTACGCGTTTTTGAAACTTCCGGGCATAATCGGCCAGAAAATGATTGCCCCCGGAAACAAGATGGCTGTAGCGGCAAATCTTTCGCACTTTGCTGTGAAACTTAAAAAATCGCACAATCCAACGGTTGGCCTTAGAGCTGTTTTCAACCCAGATAGCATCGTCAAAGTCGTAAATGATTTTCTTGCCCAACCAACGCGCCATGATGAATTCCAGCACAGGAGGGCCGATGGGCAGTACCTCGCGGTGAACCCAAATGAAATCATACCTCTTGAGTTTGCCGAGAAGAGCGAACCGATTTATAGTTCCACCCATCAGTGCAAGCATTTTTCGAAGCATGTGGCCGGGTTCATAAATGATTTTCCAGGCACTTACAGACCAAAACGGAGTGTAGTCAATGTGAATATTGTTTGACTGAAGGTAGTCTAAGTATTGTTCAAACCTGAAGCGTTGGTTAGGGGCTACAGCAGGAGGGTAGGGTGCAAGGAGCAACACCTTTATTTGCTTTGTGCGTTTATTTTCCTGATTTGCTGACTCCTTCACGATGATGTGTGAGATATTGGCTCGTTGGCAGACTCGTAGATACGGTGGATTTGGTCAATCCCTTTTTCGAGCGAAAAATACGTTTTGGCACCCTCAATGATGGGCGAAACATCAGATTTGAGCAGCTCATTCAGGTTGTTGGCAGCGTCTTTCATTGATGAGCGAGAAAAATCTTGAATGCAATATCCAGCTCTGTATCGCTGTATAATCTCATCGGTGTCTCCCACGCCTGCGTTGCAAATCACGGGAACACCCACACTCATAAGCTCTCCATGCTTGGTAGGAGATGAGGCGGCTTTTGAAAATACGGGCTGGATAAAAAACATGCTGAGGTCGAGTGCAGATAAATGTGCGGGTAAGTCACTTCGTTCCACCGAAGCAATGTGTAATTGGTCATTTCGCAGTCCAACTTGTCTGGCTTTTTCCAAGATGGGAGCGGGGTTGTCGAGCGTGATGAAATAGAATTTTGCATTTGGGTGTAGCACGGCTACTTCTTTGAAAAACAGCAACATTTCTTTCAGAAGATACCATGTTCCCGTAGAGCCCACATATCCAATCAGCAGGGTGTTGTTGTCGATGCCGAGTGTATTGCGAACTTCTTGCCTTCCAGAATTATTTCGCTTAAAATGGGTGGTGTCTACACAACAGGGGATCACGCTGATTTTATCTGGGGAGGACACCACCTTCCAGCTTTCGATAATGGTTTTGGCCTTGTGCGTAAGCGAAATCACATGATCTGCTTTTGAGAGAAAATCTCGCTCCTTGCGTTTAAAATATCGATATACCCAGCGATACAATGGGTTTGATTGAGGCCAGATACCTCCATCCACTCGTTCATCGGCATAGAAGCCTCGCATGTCAAAAAGAAATTTCACACCGAATTTGCTCTGCATCCATTCGCCTACAATGGCACTGATATAGCTCCTGCAATGAACCCATTGATAGGACTTGTTGCGGTTGAGCGTTTGTGCTTTCTTTTTCATTCGTTGAATATCGCGGAGTGTAGAAAGTATGGGTGGTTTTTTGGTGTAGCTCATTGGATAGTAACCCAAACCATGTTTTTGACAATCGTGCTTAACGCTATCTGCCAGGAGGTTATGCCTCTCAGGTTTCTCAAAGGAAATGATGTCAATTTCATGCCCCAGTTTTGCTAGTTCCCTTAAGTATGGCAGGATTTGAGACTGCCCCAGGGCATCTGTAAGACCGTCGTATGAAAGGTAAAGTATGCGCATAATGCTACGGGTGGCGAATATCCGCAATCAAATTGATAACTTTGTAATGCTGTGAATCTCTATGATGTTGTCATAACGCTCGTTTACATTTCGCTCATCTATGCACTTGCATTCGTTACCAAATCGTTTCACGGCAAGAATGAGCTCTATCAGAAGTATTTTTTGAAAGGATTGACTGCCAAGATTCTGGGGGGGCTTTCTTATGCATTGGTATATACCTACTACTATGATTATGGTGGTGACTCTTTGGCCTATTTTCACGATGCCAGGCTGATTACGCGGCATTTTTTCTCAGAGCCACTTGAAGCGCTCTATTTTATCTGGAACCCCGCTGAGGCGGCCAGCTCCGGACTGGCCAGTCAGATGGGGCAGTTCAGATTTCACATCGGAGGTCAGGAGTTTCCTGTGGTTCGGGTAGCGGCGATACTCAATATCTTAGGGATGGACAGCTTTTTCTCCACTACGGTGTTTTTTGCTTCTCTCTCGTATATAGGTGTTTGGCATTTCTTTTTGGTTTTTGCTAAACGCTACCCTCTGATTAAAGGTCAGATGGCTTTGGCCGTCTTGTTTATTCCGTCGGTATTTTTCTGGGGGTCAGGTATCATGAAGGACACCATGGTAATTGGTTTTTTGGGAATCATGATGTATGGAATCGATCGCTTTTTAAGGTATAGTCTTACCGGATGGGGTTGGTTGTTATTGGTACTTTACTCAGGCTTCGTGATATTCTCCATCAAGGCCTATGTCATTATGGCTTTGGCTCCGGCACTCCTTGTTTGGATGGTAATGAATTACAAAGACAGGATTCAAAATCAACTTATTAGAGCGTTAATTGTGCCTTTTCTGCTGGCTATGGCGCTAGTAGGTGTTGTAGCCTCGGTGCAGTTGCTCGGTCAATACCAAAGCAAATATTCGCTCGAAAATTTTCTGACGTCAGCCCAGAGTATTCAAAATTGGCACTACATAGAAGGTGAGAATACGGCAGATAATCATGGTCGCGGCTCCAGTTATACTCTTGGAGAGTATGATTCCAGTGTATTAGGAATCATGAAGATTTTTCCTGCTGCGGTCAACGTTACTCTCTTCCGGCCCTATCCTTGGGAAATCAGTAGTGTGATGATGGTTGCCAGTGCAATTGAAAGTGCGGCATTGTTCATTTTCTCGTTGTTCATTTTTGTCGGGTTAGGTTTTTTCCGGGTAATCAGGCTTTTGTTTAAAGATCCGTTTTTGCTCATGTCTGTAACATTTGCCCTGTTTTTTGCTTTTGCCGTGGGATTTACCAGTTACAATTTTGGCGCCTTAGCTCGGTATAAGATTCCGTGCATACCATTTTATGTGGCTAGTCTTTTGATACTTAATCATGAGGTGAAAGTATTGAAGGCTGCTAAGAAGATTCCTTTAGCCGGTAGAAAGCAACGAGCACCAAGCCCTTTCAGCGCCCGATCAGCAGTTGCCTGATAATCACTAAGCTTCTTTTCGTGAACAGAAATGCAAAGCGTGACCGCACTGCCATCCAGAAGAATTGAAAGCGTAATCGGCTTAGTCGCCTTGATAAGGGCAGATGCAGAGCGATGTAGGAGTAAGCTCCGGATTGCAAGTATGAGAATGAACTTTCCCATTTTTCGCGAACCTTTTCATCTGCCATTACTCGCTGAACAAACAAGGTTTTACGGTCAATAAGTTTTTGAGGATCATAATTAAAGACGCTTCTTTCTTCGTGATCAACCAGTGCTGAGGTTACTGTTTTACCCAGATGTAGTTCATAGCGGGCAGCAAGTCGCAGCCACAATTCATAGTCTTCACTACCTGCCATGGCTCTATCCTGATAAAAAGGATGCTTCAGAGCAACCTCACGCTTTAAGAAAACACCATGGCAACTCAAGAAATTTCCATGACGCAATAGATACAAGCCGGGATCACCGGTGGGAAGATTAATACTTTTTCTCTTTCCACTGCCACTGTCAAGCAGACAATAGGGTTGAAAATAGAAATCAACCTCCTCAGACGACAAGACTTTGAAGGCTTCCCTCAAATGATTGGGAAAAAGCAGGTCATCTGAGTCCAGAAAGTAAACGTAACGCCCTTTGGCTGCTTGCACACCGCGATTTCGCGCTGCACCTCTTTCTTTGTTTTCCTGCGAAACGTATTTGAGTCGATGGTCGGATAGCTCTTCAAGAACATCCCGAGTTTCATCTGTGCTTCCATCGTCAACCACAATAACCTCAAAAGAGTCATACTTTTGGTTCAAAGCCGATTCAATGGTTTTCTTGATAAAAGCCGCTCGATTGTAGGTAGGAATGATTATCGAGAAGAAGGGTTCAGACATATAAGGCTTCGGTTTTTCGGATAAATGTCTCAAGTGCAAATCTCTTCACATCTTCTTGCCCATTGGCTATCAGTTCTGCCCGCAATGAGTTGTTTGTACAAAGAGCCTTCAGCCCTTTGTAGATAGCATCACTACTCTCGTAGTCGGCCACCCAGGCGTTGTGTTTGTGCGCGATAAATTGGTGAGCTACACCCGACAGGGTAAACACAGAAGGCACTCCGGCAGCCAGTGCTTCTACGTAGGTTTGACCAAATGCTTCAATGTCGGCAGACACCGGCACGTGAACAAAGCAGTCCATACAAGCATAAAGCTCTGCGAGTCTTTTTTCAAAACTAATCTCACGATACGATTGCTTGGGTAATCCGTTTAACAGATTATCAATGGTATCGCGATAAGGGCCTTGTGCGTTTGCCAATAGGAGTACGGCTTGCGGTAAATCGTCCAGTAGTTTTTTAAATGCAGGGATTACGTACTGAATACCTTTGAGCTCAAGATAACGCGCAATGACCCCAATGACGGGCCGGTTATTGCTTATATCAAGTTCGCTACGCAGATTATTGGTTTTCTTCAGATCGGGTTCCGAAAAATAGCTTAGGTCAAAGCCATGCCCAATTACTACAACTTTCTCTTGCCGAACTTTTTCCTTTTTAATGAGTGTGTTTTGAACAACCTTGGATGGAGCCACGATGTGGGTCGCCAAACCATTAATGAACCGGTCGGTTTTTACAGCATGAGGATGATAAACGTGATTTTGTGTAGCGTAATGACGGGTATATATTCTCTTCGGTACTCTCGCAAGCCATGCGGCAGTGAGCCCTATGATATTGGCCCGTCTCATATGACAGTGTACAGCACCCGGGCGTATTTCTCTCAGAAGTTGGAGGGTTTTACCAATCGCCAGCGCCGCACGGCGATCATTCTCAACCCGCAGTTTGTGAACCGGAATGTTGTGATCATCAAATAATCTTTCCAGTTCTGTAACCCTTTGGTCATGCTGTATAAGGATTAACTCCAAAGACACTTTCTGCTTGTTCAGGTGTTCAGCAATCCACTTGAATGTCAGTGCAAAATCCAGGTCGGATAGTATGTAAACGACCTTAACGGGCATTGGTATTGAGTTCAATGTCAGGGTTGTACCTCCCTAGGGAGGCGATTATGTACTCATATAGTTGATAACGGAAGTTTTTAGGGAGATAATTAAGTCGTTCGTTGTCTACTGCTTTAACAATTTGAGGCCGTGCCAAAATGCGGAAAAACCACTTCTTAAGACCACTCGGTTTGCGTAGTGAGAAACGACTGTAATTATGAATCAAATGTGGTTTTTTTGAGGCGAGGGTTTTCCAGGCAGATAGGTATTGCCGTTGACGCAGAATGTACTTCTCCATGGTTAGTCCATCATTGTGCCATGCAAGTATTTCAGGAGAAAAATATACATCGTAACCTCTTTCCAATACACGGGTGGCAAGCTCAAAATCCTCTGCATCGGTCAAGCTTTCGTCAAACCCTCCAACTTCCTCCAGCAATTTTCTGGGCATACTGCAGTGGGCGCTCGTAAAGAAAAGATTTGAAGCATTCATTTGCTTCAGTTCTTCGCCGAGCCCTTTCATCCATTGCTCATTGCGAAACGCCGTGAAATGCAAAAAGTCCGTGTGCGCCTCTGCAGGGTTCGCTCTTTGTATAGCCGTTAGCGCGGTCATTGGGTAAGATTCATGGTGCGCAATGTGCTTTGAAACAGCATCCTTTTCAGGCACCATGTCGTCATCAAAAAAAATTAACAGTTCAGCGCTGGTTGCTTGAAGAGCAGCGTTCCGCGCTCCCGCTCGTCCTTTGTTTGCCTGGGTAATGACAACGGGTTTGGGAAGCATTTCTATCTCAGCTACAACATTCACTGTATCATCTGTAGAGCCATCATTTACTATTATCAGTTCGAAATCGGCGTAGCTCTGTTCTGAAAGTGCGCTTAATGTCCGGCTGATTCGCTGGGCACCGTTGTAGGTTGGGATGATAACAGCTGCGGTCATAGAGCTAACCAAGACTTCGGAGTGCGCGAATAAGCCACAAAGGTATGTATTGGTTTCGGAATGAAATTTTTCGCATCAATCCCCTATACTCAGAATCTAGCCTATCGAATGTTACATGATTGAAGATCTCCTTTGTTCTTAGGTGGTCATTTTTTTGGTAGCACTCTTCAGCCATTCGGGCAAAAAAATAGGGAAGGGCATTTTCGGCCAAAGCTTCATCGGGCTTGTACCCCAAAGGCAGCATCTCACACATCCATAGTTTTTCGAAGAGAGCAGCCAGGTCAGTTAAGCCGCATAGTTTACAAAGCGTGTAGAAATAATTGATGTGTTCATTCTTAAATGATTCCTGCTGAGAAACGGTTTTGGATTCTTCGTGCAATCGAAAATGAACAAGAAGTGAGTTGTCGCGCTCAATTCCGCTGAGACCAAAATTGAAGAGATATCGAATCCATAAATCACGATCCATCAAATAATGGAACGAAATGTTCAATGGGCCAACTTTTTCGAGGCACTCTTTTCGGAAAAAAGTTTCCGGTTGGTCGATTCGCGCCAAACCGATGGTTTTTGCCAAATTACCGGGGTACACGTCTGTCCCTCTCGATCGGTAAAGATATCCTTCGTTGTTAAATATCACACTTACACCGCCGTACACATTGGTTTCGGGGTTTTGAAAACGTTCGCCAACAATTCTTAGCGCCCCCTCATGATAGTAATCATCAGAGTTTAACCAGTTTATTACATCGCCGGTGGCACGACCAAAACCCTTATTGATCGCATCGCTCTGTCCTTTATCCGACTCACTCACCCAGTAGTGTAGGTGTTTGTCGTACTTACGGATGATTTCCACAGACTGGTCAATGCTACCTCCGTCAATAATGATATATTCCAAGTTCGGGTAGTTTTGACTGAGCACTGAGTCAATGGTTTGCTCCAGAAACTCTCCCTGATTGTAACTCGGGGTAATAATTGATATTCTCGGCAGTGCGTTCAATTGAGATGTAGCGTATCGGCGAAGTAACAAAATTCTTTTGTGAGCGAATTACAAACTGCTAGAGTGGGACGCGTGCTGATTTATCGGAAATTCGTTACTTTGAGGTTGATTACAACGATAAAATGATTGTGCGCACAAGCCCCGAAAACAAGAACATCCTCTCACCATTCGGTAGGGGAATTTGTTTTTTGCTTAAAGCGCTAATTTTATTGCTGTTCGTTCACATTATAACACCAGTTTTGGGGCAATATATAGATGCCGAAGCGGTACTTTGGTTAGCCCCTGAGTCTGAAAAGGAGATTGTGAATGGTAAGGTAGCTTCGTGGTCATCTTTGTCGGGAGATTTTGTATTGCACCAGCCTGATAGCACCGCCCGGCCTGCGTTCAACCCAGCCGAGGAACAACTCGATGGTTGGGCAACAGTGCAGTTTGGCTTGACAACATATTATGAGTTGGAAATCAACATTCCGCAACCTCTCACAATGGTTAATGTGTTTCGCGTAGAGGAGAATGCACAAGCTTTTCTTTATGACACTCCTTCCCGACTTTTTTTGTTTATCCAACCCAATAACACAATCAAACCAGGCATCTTGCCCACATATAACTCTCCGGTGCCCAATGAATACTTTATTGTCACTTTTCACAGGGCAGAAGCGGGAAATGCAGCGTTTTTCGAAAACAACGAACTAAAAGTTGAAGGAAGTGAGACCCGCTCTGTAAATGGAACCTTAAATGTTGGCCTTGCGTGGTCACAAGACAGACCTTTTCGGGGTTCTCTGGCCGAAATGATTTTGTTCGACGAAGCATTAAGCGATGCACAACTCGATACCCTCTGGCAAGAACTCAAACTCAAATACGCCCCTCCGCCCAACCTCGGAGGTGTGCGCTATATGCTTCCGGATTGCCCTTTCAGTCTCGAAGTTGCTGACCGATTCAAAACCATTGCATGGTACTCGCTTTCAGAGGATGGTGATGAGGAGCTTCTCGCACTGGATGACCCTTCTTTGGAGGTAAGTGCACCCGGTCAGTTTATCATCGAGGTGGAGAGCATATTTGATGATTTCTATCGCGATACAGTACAGGTACTTTCATTTATGCCCCCCGAACTGAGCGGATCAGTCTGCGAGGGTATTTCACATGAGGTTAACCTCAGTATATCCGATTCTTCAGTGCAAATAGTGTGGAGTGAAGCGTTTTGGTCAGGTTCTTCGGTAACAATTGATGAACCCGGTGGCTACAGTGTTACCCTTGTTCAACCAGACGGCTGCGGGTTTACAATTGATTTCGATGTTTTTACCATCACGGATGCAACAGAAATACTACTCCCGGAAATTTTTTGTGCAGGTAATGTTTTGCAACCATCTTGGTCACCCCTACCTGGGCATACATACGTATGGCTCTTAGACGGTGAAGAAACAGGACAAGAACCTGAGGCTGAAGGTTGGTATGCCCTTTCGGTAACGGCTCCAAACGGGTGCTCGTCTTCTGATTCTGTATGGGTAGAGATTGTAGGAGAGGCGCCCGTTCCCTTGTTTGAATACGACGTGGCATGTGTGGGGCAGAACGTGGTTTTTCAAAATACGAGTCAAACGTCTGATGGTTCCGAAATTGCTCAAATCAATTGGTTTATAGACGGTACGGCATTAACAGGACCGGAGGTGATTTATCAACCGTCAGACTCCTTGTCGTTTACGGTATCCCTGGAGGTTGTAACTGATGTAGGGTGTAGTGCAAATCTCACCGAAAACATTGAAGTGTTTCAAAGTCCTCAGGCGCTTTTTGACGTAGGCCTCATTTGCAGTGGAAGTGCGGCTCTTTATGAGGATTTGAGTACCATTTCCACAGGTTCAATTGTGGATTGGCTTTGGGATTTTGGCTCAACACAGGTGGGTGGCGTGCAGCAAACTACCCATGTTTTTAACACGCCGGGAGTAGAGCAAGTTACTTTGCAGGTATGGAGCGAAGAGGGTTGTTCTGACTCATATACCGGAACTGTTGCTGTTAACCCCACACCAGAAGCCTCCTTTAGCTGGCAACCTACCTGCCAGGGATCACCCATGCAGCTTCAAAGCACTACAAACACTGATCTTACCGGCCCGTTGAACTACGCGTGGAATCTTGCCGGTGTGGCACTTCCCGGAGAGAGCGTTCTGCACCTCTTTCCCGGCTCGGGCGCTTTTGAGGTCAACCACGAGGTGTGGACCACCATTGACGGTTCCGCTGGTTGCTTTGGGTCAATAACCGAAATGGTAACCGTTGCCGCAAGCCCGGAGGTGGTTTTTTCCAATACGCCGGCATGTGCAGGAACTAATTTTCAGTTGCACGATGAAAGCATTCCTGATGAAGGCGATGAGATCATATCCTGGATGTGGCAGTCTGCTGGAGCGTTGCTTGGTGAAACAAGTTCTATTTCCACTCAATTTGAAGAGCCGGGAATCTACCCCATATTCCTTTCCATTTCCACCAGTTCTGGCTGTCAGGGCCAGCTTAATCAAACGGTAGAAGTGAGTCCGGCGCTGCCGCCCGAAATTTTACTCTCTGATGAAATCGGTCCTCCACCGTTTACCGTTGATTTCTCCAATCTCAACGAATATGGGCAGACGCATTGGTGGGAGTTTGGCGATGGTGAAATAAGTTTTGAGATTTCCCCACAACACACGTATCTGGACTCCGGAGTTTATCAAGTTTATCTTTACGTGTTTGATCAAGTGGGGTGTACCGGTGAAGGGTTTGCTACCGTCTACGCATTAGAGCCATACTACGACGTGGCTGTGAAAGATGTGAGCTATCAGCTTATTGATAATCAGCTTGAGGTTTCCTGTGTGTTCGCCAACTTCAATAACCACCGTTTGAGAAGTGTTGAACTGGTGATGTCATTGGCGGATGGTACGAGAGTATCAGAGTTTTGGGAGGGCAGTCTAAATCGAAACCAATTGAAATCCTATACCTTCCAGAGCAAATTGAACTACAACCCTCAGATCAATGAGCCTGTACTTTGTGTTGAAGCTAGAAAACCCAACGGGGTGGACGCGGATGCGGTAGTGGAAAACAATAAACTCTGTAAATCATTTGGCGCCGAGCCTTTTTCTCTTTTTAAGACCTATCCCAATCCTGCTACACAATGGTTTGTTCAGCCGTTTCATCTGGAGGATCGTTCGGAAATTGAATGGATGCTCGTTCAGTCAGACGGAAAAGTGCTTATCAACAGGAGTGAAGTGTATCCCGCAGGATACCACGAATGGCGGGTTGAAACCGGATTTTTGCAATCGGGCATGTACGTCATTCAGGCCAGATGGCGTGAAAAGGTCTATTCACGGCGAATCATGATTCATAGAACTGAGTAAATGAGAAAATTGGTTTTTGCTACCCACAATGCACATAAATTGAGGGAAGTGCAGGAGTTGTTGGCGGGAAAGTACGAGCTACTGAGCTTAACCGACATTGGCTGTCATGATGAAATTCCGGAAACGGCAGATACCCTGGAAGGTAATGCCCTTATCAAAGCGCGCTTTGTGCAAGAACATTACGGTTACGATGTGTTTGCAGATGATACAGGTTTAGAGGTGGATTCGCTGGGTGGTGCCCCCGGTGTTTACTCAGCGCGCTACGCCGGACCACAAAAAAGGTCGGAAGACAATATCAAAAAACTGCTCTCCGAACTAGAAGGACAAAGCAACAAAAAAGCCAGATTCAGAACCTCTATAGCGCTCATTATTGACAAGGATGAATGGCTTTTTGATGGTATTGTGGAAGGGCAGATAACCACGGCTCCTGCAGGTTCTGAAGGTTTTGGTTACGACCCGGTGTTTCGCCCCAAGGGTTATCAGGTTACTTTCGCAGAAATGAGCAGCATCGAGAAAAACAGCATATCGCATAGGGGAAGAGCGGTACAAAAGCTGGTGGAGTTTTTAAGCACTCGAAATGAGTCGCTGGAGAAACGGGATTAACTTCGTTGATCCCTATGGTGTCCGAATTCCGAATAAAAGCTTCAGACTTCTTCGAAGTCTTGCTTTTTTCATTCATTCAGGATGAGTTGATGGATTGGGGATTAACTTCGTTGATCCCTATGGTGTCCGAATTCCGAATAAAAAGCTTCAGACTTCTTCGAAGTCTTGCTTTTTTCATTCATTCAGGATGAGTT